>JAHBUR010000022.1 GCA_019637975.1 Bacteroidota bacterium
GGATCATCGAAGCCGATGTGCAGCCGATGCTTCACGTTTCCGACAAAGACGGGACATGTTTCTTTCGCATTATCACACACGGTGATCACGAAGTCGAACGGTTCATTGATGAAACGGTCAACGTTCTTTGGCAATGCTCCGTCGAGACTGATGCCGACTTCGTTCATCACTTGAACGGCTTTCGGATGAACGCGTGTCGAGGGATTCGTGCCTGCCGAGTACACTTCCGGAGACGGGTCAAATGACCTGAGAAAATACTCCGCCATCTGGCTGCGGCACGAGTTGCCGGTGCAGAGAATGAGAATTCGCTTCATATGGCTATTCGTTGGTTTCTGTTGAGATGTCATGTTTTGATTGAATGCTGTACCCGGGGCGCTCTCGCGTCTTCGGTGATGCACAAGGTCCTCATAGAAAGGTGTAGAACAACGTCACACGCGCCGTCACCGATGCCTTGTGCTTGATCTCAGATGTTGTCGCGGTCGCCGGTTGCTTCTCGTAAGACTCTATCTGCACGTTCGGAATTATGGAGACACTCTTGTCCGGCTTCCAGCTTATACCCGCCAGAATGTAGTTGCGTGCATCTCCCGTAAAATCGCGGTTACTGTTCGGATCGAAGAAATCAAACCGCACAACTGCCGCTACATCGGGGTGTAGATTGTATGAACCGAACACTGAGAACCCGATTGCGTTCTTCGGCTTCAGCTCGAAGGGGGCAATCGTACCTTTCTTGATGCCGTTCGCTGTACTTGCAACAAATCCCTCCGCACCAATAGAGAACACATCCTTCTCACTGTAACCGACAAAGAGGGCGCTCGTGAGGATGTCATTGCCGAGAGTACCTTGAGGTGTGCCGGTGCTGTTCGGGTCGGAGATCGAAGCTTGAAGTCGCAAATCGCCATAGACGGTCACATGGAAATTTTGAACGGGCTTGAAGTAGAGATGTGCATAGATCCGTTTGTACTTATCCGATTCCGGCTTGTTGCCGCTGTTGTTGCCGGCCATTAACCAATAGTTGACTGTACCCGCTTCATTGAACTTTCCCTTCAACGCCACGCCGATATCGCGTGAACTGACAATCCCCCGCAAATCCATAATGGTTTTGTCCAGCGAGCGGTATCCCCATACCGCCTCGGAGATTTCGTAGGCTGGCGGAGGCTGGATTCCAAAAAACAGGTCGCTGCCGGAGAAGATGTTTCGCCACCGCAGATACGCATCCTTCACAAACACCCCGATCTTGCCATCGCTGGTGTTCGATACCTGATCGGCTTCGAGGCGAAAGCGCGTGCTGAAGATGTCGGAAATCTCATAGTCATACGTGAAATAAATGCGTCGAAACTGGAATCCCTGCATGTCCTTCTTTCCCGGCGTGGCAACATTCGAGAACGAGGATATGCCGGTGTCGCGGGCAACATTGTAGAAGTAGTCGCCAAACATGTAACCGGAAAATTTCCCGGCTGACTTTTCCTGCGCACCGAGGTACATAGGCAGAATGAGTACCAGCAAAAAAACACGGACTGTTTGCTTCATAGTGTGATCTGATTGAGTGCTTTTGATTGCGGAGAGGCCGGTCGGGTCTTCCATGATCCGCCTGTTGCATGGCACCTCCCGGCTTGAGATCTCATCTTGGCTTGGAGAAGATATGTCATTTTGGACGAAAAAGTTTCATTGGCGCTGTATAGGGACAACTGTTGTGTCTCCGTTTCCGGTCTCAAAAGATCCGTTTTCGACAATTGAAAAAAGATAACGAGAAGTGAAATCTTAGGCAATGAGAAATCTTTCTTAAACCGGCAGTTTTCCCGCAAGGTAATTTTAACATACAGATAACAGGCACTTCATTTTTGCATAACGCTGCACTCGTACATTTTTCCATCAGGGACATAGATGCGGGAAATCTTAATTATAGAGAAAGGCTGAATCAATGGTAAATGCTCTTTTTGCTCTGCTTCTACTTATCCCGCCGGCTCAGGGCGTTGGGGAGGGACAAGAGAACGTTGACACTCTGGAGGTTTACTCCCCGACAATAGGGTTTCTGAAAGTCCATACATCGGTTGCGGACCGCTACGATGATGGCATGTGGCGCCGGGAGTTCGCAAGCTATCGCATATATACGACCAACGGGGCGATGGTACGGCGAGTCTTGAGCAGTTTGGATGAACCACGCACCATACGCCTCGAAGAAGGAACGTATGTTATCCGGGAGGAAGGTGGGAAACGTCGTACCCCTGAGTACAAGGTTCTGATCGAAGGCGGAAAAACAACTGAAGTTGTGAAGTAGCCGCGACAACAGAACACGCATTTGATGCTCGGCAAACCGAGAATCGGGACCCTCCGACGGGAAAAAGCCCGGCTGTTCTGATAAACCCTTTCCTCATTTCCGCAGACGCGGTAACAGGGGAAGGGTTCTTGCATTTCGCGGGTTGTCGGTCGATCTGCTGTCTCGCCCATCTCTACCTTTTCATGAAGACGAAATTACTGGTATTGCTGTTTTGCGTGACAAACATTGTCCAGTCACAATGGGAACAGATCAACAACGGATTGCCCAGCTTGAATATTAAGGCACTTGCCGTTGCCCCGAACAGCGGCGGCGTTGATTTTTTGTATGCCTGCGGCTACCGGGTCAGCCACAGGTAACCCCTGAATATGTGGCTGAGCCTCTCGCGCCAAGCGAGCCGAAGTGTGCCGAAGCCACTTTGTGAGGGGAAAACTCACGAATGCTGATATTGACAAGCTCAATGAGCAGCTTATTGCCGGTGCTTGAACCTCCCGCAGGCAATAGAAGATAATGCCGAAACGAAACGGAGTTCAGCACTCCGGTTCAATATCCTACCTTGCTTGTCTCTCGCTATTTCGATAACTTTTCAAAGCGTAACTCATGAAATTATAGCGTGTTATGAACATCGAGGAACTGAAGTACCCGATTGGCAGGTATAAGCGTCCTGACGCAATCTCCGAGGCAGATATTGCCCGATGGATCGATGAACTTGCGGTTGCTCCGGCTCGATTTCAAGAGGCGGCAAAGGGGCTTTCCGGGGAGCAGCTATCGACTCCGTATCGGGAGGGAGGGTGGACTGTCCGGCAGGTTTTCCATCACGTGCCTGACAGCCACTTTCAGGCTTACGGTCGCTTCAAGCTTGCGCTCACGGAGGATCATCCCACCATCAAAGCATACATGGAGGATCGCTGGGCAATGCTCCCCGACTCCGAACTGACTCCGGTGGAAGTGTCGCTCGCAATGTTAGATGCTCTTCACAAGAGATGGGTAGTGTTGCTGAAATCGATGACGAGGAATGACTTCAAACGGACGTTCTTTCATCCCGAACACCAGAAGGATTTCCCGCTCGACGCAATTCTCGGTCTGTACGCATGGCATGGCAAGCATCATCTGGCCCATATCCTCAATGTGAAAAAGCGGATGAATTGGTAAAAGCCGGAATGAGCGCCCAACCCCGGCCTGTCAAAACCCGCTTGTCGGAGCAACGGCTCAGGATGTCCATCGCCTCGTTTCTCGATTCGTTCGGGAACCCGGTAACGCGGGGAACGTATGAACGAAGCCTGCGTGAATTTGTCAGATGGTTTCGCAAAACGAATGATTTCCGGTTTCTTGTTCAGGATGTCGAGCGATACAAGCGCTATCTCACGAAAGGCAAAAAGCTCTCCGCGGTTTCCGTTTCGGCATATCTGACATCCTTGCGCAGCTTGTGTTCTTTTCTTGTTGAGAAGAACATACTGAAGGCGAATCCGGCGAAGTTCGTCGGCGGCAACAGCCGGCCAAGAGTTCATGTTAGAAAAGCGCTGTCGGATGACGACGTACGCAAGTTGCTGGATACGCTCGGCTCGGAAAGTGAAACCGGCTTGCGGGATGCAGCCATCATGTTGCTGATGCTCGACTGCGGCCTCTCCGAATCGGAACTTGTTCATGCAAACGTGGAGGATTTCAGGAATACCACATTGTGTGTGCAGAGCAAAGGGATGAAATCCAAAGGCGAACCTGTTGCTGTTACTTCCCGCGTTGCTGATGCTATCGAGCGGTATTCGGAGTTCCTGACGAGTCTGCCGGCAGAAAACCGGAAGCCGGAAAGTCCGCTGTTTCTCAGTGCCGGCAACCGTACGCGGGGAATGCGGATGTCGACACGGGGCATCCGTGATGTTGTGAACAATCATCTGCACGCTGCCGGTATCAGGAGAACTGAAAGAGGAGGAATTACTCCTCACTCATTGCGCTGCACGGCGGCACGGCGGTTGGCCGAATCGGGCGCAACGCCTGAAGAAATCCGGCAGCGCCTGAGGCTCGGTACAATTCAAACCGCAAAGATATATCTGAAGGCAAACCCATAGTTCAGAATCCGACATTGACAATTCGAAACTCGCAATCCCGACAATGCCTTATCCTTTTCACGAAATAGAACCGAAGTGGCAAACGTACTGGGACGATCATAAGACGTTCCGCACGGAGGATTTCTCCGACAAGCCGAAGGCGTTCATTCTTGATATGTATCCGTATCCTTCCGGTGCCGGGCTTCATGTCGGCCATCCCGAAGGATATACGGCTACGGATATTCTCTGCCGCTACAAACGGATGAAGGGATGCAACGTTCTTCATCCGATCGGGTGGGATGCATTCGGGTTGCCCGCCGAACGGTTTGCGATGCAGACGAATATTCATCCCCGCATTACAACCGAGCGGAATATCAACACATTCCGCCGTCAGATTAAGATGTTAGGATTGAGTTACGACTGGGATCGTGAGGTTGATACCACTGATCCGGATTACTACAAATGGACGCAGTGGATCTTTCTGAAAATCTACAACTCGTGGTACGACTACCGGGTCAACAAGGCACGTCCCGTTGATGAGCTGGTCAGGGAATTCGAAGAAGCCGGATGTTCCAAGATCGACTGTTCACTCTATTGCGGGGATGATCATTGCTGCTTCACCGCCGACGGCTGGAAGCGGATGAGCAGAGTCGAGCAGCATAACGTGCTCAAGAATTTCCGTCTCTGTTACATTGCCGAGATTCCCGTGAATTGGTGCGAGGGATTGGGTACGGTGCTTGCGAACGAAGAAGTCGCCGAATGGACGGAAAAAGGCTACACCGTTGAGCGCCGTCCCATGAAGCAATGGATGATGCGGATTACGGCGTACGCCGAACGGCTGCTTGAAGACGGCAAAGAACTTGATTGGCCTGCATCAACTGTTGAGCAGCAAACAATTTGGATCGGGCGTTCGGAAGGAGCGGAGATAGATTTCCCCGTGAGCGGGCTTGATGCGACAATCCGTGTCTTCACCACACGGCCCGACACGGTGTTCGGCGCAACGTACATGGTGCTGGCTCCTGAACACCCGCTTGTCGATGCGCTGACAACTGCGGAGCAGCGAAAGATCCTCGACGACTACCGCAATCAAGCAAAGCTCAAAAGCGAGCTGGAACGCGGAATCGAAACGGACAAGACGGGCGTCTTCACGGGCGGCTATGCCGTGAATCCGGCAACGAAGCAAAACATCCCGATCTGGATTGCCGATTATGTGCTGATGGGCTACGGCACCGGCGCCATCATGGCCGTGCCGGGACACGACGAACGTGATTGGGAGTTTGCGCGGAAGTTCTCCCTGCCGATTGTTGAAGTGGTGGCCGGAGGGAGCGTACAGGAGGCTGCATTCAGCGACAACGAAAACGGCGTTGCCGTCAATTCCGAAAATGATGAAGTGTCATTGAACGGCTTGAACGTAGCTGATGCAAAGAAGAGGATCATCGGGTGGCTCTCCGCAAAGGGAATAGGAAAGGGGAAAGTCCAGTTCAAGCTGCGCGACTGGTTGTTTTCGCGGCAGCGGTATTGGGGGGAACCGATTCCCATAATCCATCTCGAAGACGGAACGTTGAAAGCATTGAGCGAGGATGATCTGCCGCTTCGCTTACCGGACTTGCAGAAATTCCAGCCGAGCGGCACAACAGAATCACCACTGGCGCTGGCAACCGATTGGGTGCATGTCACCGACAAGGAAACCGGACTTAAAGGCAGGCGCGAAACGAATACGATGCCGCAGTGGGCAGGTTCGTGTTGGTACTACTTGCGCTACCTCGACCCGAAGAACGGCATGGAGATTTTCTCGAAGGAGAAAGAGAAGTACTGGATGCCCGTTGATCTGTACGTAGGCGGCTCGGAACATGCCGTTCTGCACCTGATGTATGCCCGCTTCTGGCACAAGGTGTTGTACGATCTCGGCTACGTCAGTACGAAAGAGCCGTTCGTGAAGTTGAGGCATCAGGGGATTATTTTGGGAGAGAATTCCAAGAAGATGTCGAAGTCGTTGGGCAACGTCGTCAACCCGGACGATGTTGTGAAGGAGTACGGCGCCGATGCATTGCGGATGTTCGAAATGTTCATGGGTCCGCTGGAGGAAATGAAGCCGTGGAGTACACGCGGCGTCGAGGGGGTGTTCCGTTTCCTGAATCGCGTGTGGCGGCTTTATATTGATGATGCCGGAAATCCCGACCCTGATATCAAAGACATTCCGCCTTCGGTCGATGTCGAGCGTGTGTATCATGCAACGGTCAAGAAGGTCGGCGACGATATCGAGCGGCTCAGCTTCAACACGGCCATTGCGCAGATGATGATTTTCGTGAACGAGGTGATGAAGAGCGAAACGAAGCCACGGCAGGTGTTGGAGCCGTTTATCAAAGTTCTCTCACCCTTTGCGCCTCATATTGCAGAGGAATTATGGCAGAAGACGGGCCACACGCACACACTGGCATACGAACCATGGCCTTCGTTCGATTCCGCAAAGCTCGAGGAAACGACGGTTGAAATTGTTCTGCAAGTAAACGGGAAGATCCGTTCAAAAATTTCCGTGGCAAAAGATACCTCCGGGCACGATTTGGAAACCCTGACTCTTGCCGATGAAAACGTGCGCAGACACCTCGACGGCAAGCAGATCGTGAAGAAGATTGTGGTTAAGAACAAGCTCGTGAACATCGTCGTCAAATGATGCGCTGCACACCATCCCGCAAACCCGGCACGCTATGAAAGTTTTTTTGCGTGTCGTCCGCTACGTCAAGCCGTATCGCTGGAAGCTGATCGCGGCCAACTTCTGCATGCTTGTCAGTCGCCCCTTGGAATTGCTGTCCTACATTCTCCTCATCCCGATGCTCGATGTCGTCTTTTCTCCGCCGAACGTCGGGGAAGTTGGCGCCACGGGAACATCCGTCTTCAATCTTGGAAATTACCTCAAACAGTTTCTCGCCGGGCTTGTGGCACAATACGATCGCCCGACTGCATTGCTGTTTCTTGTGATTGCCGTCTTTGCCTCTTTTCTGCTGAAGAACCTTTTCTCGCTCGTGAACCAGTATCTGATGGCGGATATCGAGCACGGCATCATGCACAGGTTGCGCAATGATGTGTATCGTCATCTACAACATCTTTCCCTTTCTTACTTCACGGAAGAACGAAAGGGAAACCTTATTGCCACGGTCGTGAACGACGTGAGAATTCTGAACGATTCGGCGATGGCCGTGGTGAACAGCTTCTTCAGAGACCCTCCCACCATCGTCCTTTCAACACTCGTGTTGCTGCTGCTCGATTGGCAGTTGACGGTGATTGTGGCGTTGATTATTCCGATAGGCGGCATCATCATCAGCCGCATCGCCGACAAGCTGAAGAAGCAATCCATCTTCATGCAGGAGAAGATGGCGGATATGATGTCTGTGCTGGATGAGTCACTGGCGAATGTCCGCATCGTGAAGGCGTTCGGGATGGAAGAGTTTGAGACGGGGAGATTCTCGAAAGAATCATCCCGCTATGCCGATCTGATGAAAACCATCCAGCGAAGAAGAAATCTCGCATCACCCATTTCCGAAATGTTCGGCGTGATCGCGATTGCCGTGATCGTCTGGTTTATCGGCGGCAGAGTCATCAGCGGAACCAGCTCGATGACGTCGAGCGCCCTCATCGGCTACATCGTTGTGCTTTCGCAAATGCTGCCGCCCATCAAGCTGTTCGGACAGACATTCAACAGCGTGCAGGAAGGAATCGGTGCGGCGGGGCGTGTGTTCAAGATTCTCGATACGAAGCCGGCGATTCTCGACAAACCATCGGCTGCCGCCGTCACCGGATTCAAACATCAGATCCGGTATGAGAATGTCTCGTTCAAGTATGAAACGGGTGATGTTGTTCTGAAAGGCGTGTCGCTGGAAATCAAGCAGGGCGAACGGGTTGCCATCGTCGGGCCGAGCGGCGGAGGAAAATCAACGCTCGTGGATTTGTTGCCGAGATTCTATGATCCGCGTGAAGGGAGAATTACGTTGGACGGCATGGATCTCCGTGATATTACGGTTGATTCCTTGCGCGGCCTGATGGGAATCGTGACACAGGAGACGATTCTGTTCAATGATACTGTTCGGAACAATATCGCGTACGGCCGGAGCGAAACATCGCTCGACCGGATCATCGAAGCGGCGACCATTGCCAATGCGCACGAGTTTATTGCCCGATTGCCCGACGGCTATGACACGAAAATCGGCGACCGGGGAACGAAACTCTCCGGCGGGCAGCGGCAGCGTATATCGCTTGCGCGGGCAATCCTGAAGAATCCGCCGATACTGATTTTCGATGAAGCAACCTCGGCACTCGATACCGAATCGGAAATCCTCGTTCAGGAAGCAGTCGAGAGAACGCTTGCGGGGAGAACATCCGTGGTGATTGCGCATCGCCTTTCCACCATTCAACACTCCGACCGGATTATTGTGATTGAGAAAGGAGAGATTGTCGAAGAAGGGAAACATGCGTCGTTGCTTGCAAACAGCAACGGTGTGTACAAGAGGCTGTACGAACTTCAGTTCCAGGTGTGAGCGTGAAGGTCAGCGGATTTTCCATCATCAGAAACGGAGTGAAGTACGGTTATCCGGTTGTCGAGGCGGTATCATCGATTCTCCCGGTCTGCGATGAATTTATTCTGAATGTGGGGAAGTCCGATGATGAAACACTTGAACTCGTTCGAACGATTTCGTCTCCGAAACTGACGATCATCGAACGTGAATGGGATATGAGTCTGCGCGAAGGAGGGCTATTGATTTCTTTCGAGACGAACGCCGCTCTCGACAAATGTACCGGCGATTGGTGTTTCTATATTCAAGCGGATGAAGTGTTGCACGAACGGTACTTTCCTGTTGTTCGCTCGGAAATGGAGCGGTATCTGCATGACGGGAACGTCGAGGCGCTTCAGTTCGGCTATCGGCACTTTTACGGCAGTTACGACTTCTATCAAGATGATTATCGAACCTGGTATGTGAAGGAGAGCCGCATTGTCAAACGCCATCCGGATATTGCGTCGTGGGGAGACGGTATGGATTTTCGCCATCGCGACGGCACATTGTTGAGGCGCAAAAAGATCGATGCGGAGATATACCACTACGGATGGGTTCGCCCGCCGCAAGTGATGTACTCGAAGAATGTCGGCTTTCATCAACTCTACTTTTCCGATGAAGAAGTGAAGAAGCGGGTTCCTTCTGTCGAACATACATACCATCATCTCGGCCATTTGAAACGGTTTGCCGGGACACATCCTGCAGTCATGAAGGAACGCATCGCAGCGTCACAATGGGATTTTGATTCGAAGATCGACGAACAGCCCCCCGATTGGTGGCGTCACGTGACGTTGTTTCTGCAGCCCCTGACAAAACGTTTGCAACGATGGTTCGGAACGGACAGGAAGACGCAATGACTCAACATGCGAACACAGGTGTACGGCGGTTTCTCTTCGGCGACGCGGCAGATTCTGCAACGCGCCTCGATGCGGCAATCCTGCTGTTGCTGATGGCGTTCTTGTTCAGCAGCACGCTGTCCATTGCCGCGATGAATATCGCCTACGGGTCGGCGGCGCTGTTATGGTTGGGAAGGATGGCCGTCAGACGATCGTGGGGGTTTCCTTCCACTCCGCTGGACAAATTCTTCCTGGCATACATCGTGGCGGAAGGTATTTCCACCATCTTTGCATACAATAGGGAACAGTCACTCTTGTACATGTACCGGCGCGTAACACTGTTGCCGATCATGTACATTTTGCTGGCGAACATCAACTCACGGCGGACGTTGAAGATTGTTTTCGGTACGCTCGCCCTGTCAATGGTGTTCGTCTCCCTTTGGAGTCTTCGCGATGTTATTCTTCACTTTGGCGAGTATCTGCAGTTCGGTCGCAGGCTGCGTGAGTTTCAGATGTACATGACGGCAGGCGGGATGATGATGTTCGGGATGCTGCTTGTGCTGCCGTTTGCCGTTCATCCGAAAACTCCGGCAAAGCTCAGGTGGGTTGCGGTTCTCGCAATGATCCCCATCGGCACGAATCTTCTGTTCACGTTCACCCGAAGTTCATGGCTCGGTTTTCTTGCCGGGGCAATCATCATCGGGGCGTTTCGTGCGAAGAAAATCTTTCTTCCGCTCGTTCTTCTTGTTGGAGCAGTAGTACTGTTTGCATCCCCCGAAATGCAGGAACGAATGTCCAGCATCTTCAATCCGTATCACGAACACAACATCGAACGGCTGCGGATGTGGCAAACGGGAATCAACATCTTCAAAGATCATCCCGTTATCGGCATCGGCGACATCGGCATCGAGCAGGTCTGGCCAATGTATGCGCCGCCCGAATGGAAGCCTGAAGGGCATCTTCACAACAATCTTATCACGTTGCTCGTTACGGTAGGATTATTGGGAACCGCGGCAGTCGCGGCAATCTTTGTGAAGTTGTGGTTGGTCATCTCAAACATCGAGCGGCAATGGCAGGCCGATTGGCTGTACGGATCGATTGCGCTGGGCGCGCTTGCGGCAATGGCGGGCTTTCACATCAACGGATTATTCGAGTGGAACTTCGGCGACGCGGAGATTATCATGGTCGTGTGGGCGGTATGCGGAATGGCGTTGGCCGCCGCAAAAGTAGCACAGAGGGAGGCAGCGAATGGCTAAGCTCTCCGTGATCACTCTTGTACTGAATGAAGAGCATAATATTGCCAATTGCCTCGAAAGCGTGAAATGGGCTGACGAAATTATTGTTGTTGATTCGGGCAGTACCGACAAGACAGTTGAACTGGCGCGGCGGTTTACCGACAAGGTTTTGACAGTTGAGTGGAAGGGTTACGGCGCAACTAAGAATGTAGCGTTGGATCGCGCGACGGGAGATTGGATTTTATGGCTTGATGCGGATGAACGTGTGCCCCCCGAACTGGCTGAGGAGATACAGTTGGTATTGCGGGAAGACACAATGTATGCGGGCTTTGAGGTTGCGAGGAGGGCGTACTTTCTCGGCAAGTGGATCAGGCATTGCGGCTGGTATCCGGGACGTGTGACGAGGCTGTTTCGCAAGGATAAATCACGCTTCACGGAAACCAATGTTCACGAGCAAATTGTTGTTGTCGGAAAAATCGGCAACCTGCAGCATGACTTGTTGCATTTCACCGACCCCGATCTTCAACACTATTTCAGCAAGTTCAACAACTACACAACTCTTGCCGCGAAAGACATGCACGCTGCCCGAAAGACGTTCTCGATGTATGACATTCTCGTTCGCCCGCCGTTTCTCTTTTTCAAGATGTATATTGCAAGAAGAGGATTTCTCGACGGCATTCAGGGATTCATGCTCTCTGTCGTCTCATCGGCGTATGTCTTTACAAAGTATGCGAAGCTGTGGGAACTGCAACACAAGACAATGAAGGAGGAATCACATGGACTTCAAGGATAAAAACAGCCAGCTTTTTCTTCAACTCGTTTTTATGTATCACGCTGCCTGTATGGAGCAGTTGGGAAAAGTAAAGAGCACGATCACGGGAAAGATCGAGCGCGACCTTGGGGCGGCGCAAAGCACAATTGATCTTCTCGATATGTTGAAGGAGAAAACCAAAGGCAATCTCTCGCAAGAAGAAGATCGCTTTCTGACAGAACTCATCCGCGAATTGAAATTGAACTTCGTGGATGAGAAGCTAAAAGACGAGAAGGCGAAGCAAAAGCAACCAAAGGAAGAGGCTCCGAAACAGGAAGAAACAGGCACATCACAATGAAATTCGGAATAATCGGAAACCGGTCGAAACACGAGCTTCCCGGAGTTGTGAAACTGCTTGTCGATACGCTCAACCGCTCGAGCGTCGAGTTCGTGATCGACGGCGAGATCGTCGAGTTGTTGAACGGAAAAAATGTCCGGCTCGGAGCAGTCGAGGCGCGCAAACATGCGGAATGCATTCGCGGGGTCGACATAGTAATCGCGCTGGGTGGCGACGGGACTATTCTTTCGGCTGCCCGGACCGTCGGAGCCGGGAGCACGCCGATTCTCGGCGTGAATCTTGGAAAACTCGGATTCCTTGCCGAGTTTGCGCCGGATGAACTTGAGACTTCAATCAAGAATGTTATTGCGAACAACTATCATGTTGAAGAGCGAATGGTGCTGGAAGCGACATCGCCGTCGCTGCCGGGACAAACATTGTTCGGCGTGAACGACATTGTTGTGGATAAATCGCGCTCGGCACGCGTGATGGATGTCGAAACTTACATCAACGGAACATTTGCCGTAACATACCGGGGCGACGGGCTGATCATTTCCACGCCGACTGGTTCGACCGCGTATGCGCTTTCCAACGGCGGGCCGATAGTTACGCCAACCTCACAAGTCATCGGCATAACGCCGATTGCTCCGCATACTCTCAGCGGCCGCCCCCTCATTGTCCCCGATACCGACACGATTCGCGTTGTCGCGTACGCAACGGCAAATGAAGTATTGCTCTCCGCCGACGGTCAGGAAACGGGAATACTGGAGCCGCCGATCGAAATCTTCATCCGGAAAGCGCCTCACACATTGCGCCTCGTGAAGTGTGTGGACAGGTCGTACTACGAAGTGTTGCGGGGAAAGCTCTTGTGGGGGAAAGATGTGAGGCAGGGAGAGTAGCAGCGTCAGTTCTTCAAGGCACCTTCAGCAATCCACGTTCGTATTCCATTGATCTGATTTTGATTGAGGGGATTTGTCGTGTTCGGTGGCATGCGTTGTCCCGTTCTCCCTTCGATCCGAAATACCAACTCGCTTGTCTCGGGTGAGCCCGGAATAACAACCGGCAATCCGCGGACGCCATACCGCAGATTCTCATAAGTGTCGAGTTTCAGTTGATCGGCCGGCTCCGCCTGGCTGTGACATCCCGCGTACATGCACGTCTGGCTGAAAAGCCGCTGGACGTGCTGCGAGTAACTAACGTTGGTGGTCGGGAAGATCACATCGGACGGGCTGCCGTCAGGTCCGATAATGCCTTCGTCTTTCTTGCAACTCACGATTGATAAGGCGGCGATGAGTGTAGCGAGACAAATGCGTAAGAGTGTTGTATTCATGCAGTTACTGCGTTAAAGATCCGTTCTCTTTCTGTTACTATGCAAAACACCCACAGCGCAAGAAAGATTCTCCGGAAAAGAAAAAGGGAAGAAATTCTTCCCTTTCCGTGGAGCTGAGGGGGATCGAACCCCTGACCTCGTGAATGCCATTCACGCGCTCTCCCAGCTGAGCTACAGCCCCTTAAGTAACCGTGTCAATATATGAACTTGCCTGTCCAAAATCAAAGCGTGCTGCAGCTAACAACGACTCTTGAGTCATCTTGCTTTTCTGTGATGCGAATTGTACTATGTAGCCAAGTTCTTTGTCAGTCACTACAATCCGTTCAGGAAACAAGGGGAGCCGATGCACGGAGTTGTCAGCAAGTCTATTCCGGTTCGAAACCGATTAGCCGCATTGCTTCGAGCAGGCTTCTTTCTCCTCCCCTGTGTATATGTGTCGTCTTGCGACACGATTCAGAACCCGTCCTCATCCGCCCAAGTCTGTACGCCGCTTCTTTCTCAAATCGACGTTGAAACACTCATTTCCCGCGCAGTTGAACAAGCACAACGTCTCAATCAACGAGTAACTATTGCCGTCTCGGACCGGGAAGGGAACATTCTCGGCGTATTCCGTATGAACGGGGCCCGGTTTGTTTCTGCGCCGCTTACTGTCAACAATGCCCCGGTTCAAATTACAACTGTTGATACGTGTATCCGCAAGGCGCGTACCGCGGCCTTCCTGAGCAGTAACGGGCACGCTTTCTCCACGACCACTGCATGTTTCATTACGCGTTCTCATTTTCCCCCCGGAGTTGCCAATGCTCCCGGCGGACCATTGTTTGGCGTTGGTTTGTCCAATTTGCCCGGCAGCGATATTATGCCGAACGGCAGCGCGCTGAATGATCTCCCCGGAGGCATCCCTGTTTACAAAGGCGGGTGCCTTGCCGGCGGTATCGGCGTTATCGGTGCCGAATCGCAATTCAACCAGTCACTGTGCACGGGAGTCAGTTCCGACGAAGTTATTGCCCTCGGCGCCCTTTCCGGCTACTCTGTGCCGGACGATCGAAGAGGAGATCGAATCTTTATCGACGGGATTCGATTTCTCTACACAACTGCCGAAACACCTGCCGGAAATCTCTCGCTGACATTCGCCCAAGCTCTTGCGCTGGGATCGGTGGATACCGACTATCCGATTCGGGCGACTCCTGCGCAACGTTTTCCGAACGAGGGCGAAGTTCTGCTCGGTGGCGGATTTGACTTTCCGATTGTCGGAGGATCGGTGTTCACGGCTGCCGAAGTTCAATCGATTGTTCTGCAAGCGAAAACTCAGGCCGAACGGACACGCGCTGCGATCCGTCGTCCGGTTGGGGCGGCATCGCAGGTTTTCATTGCAGTGGTTGATGTGGACGGATCCGTTCTTGGAATCTGGCGAACACCGGATGCGACGATTTTCAGCTACGACGTCAGCGTTCAAAAAGCACGAACAGCTCTTGTGTTCAGCAATCCGAACAATCCCAATCCCCAAAACAATGCCGAGTTCGGTCAGAGAATAAGAACAATTCTCGGCCTGCCTTCCAGTTCTTCCCTTGCCATAACAACCCGGGCAATCGGCTTTCTCGCACAAGATTTTTTTCCGCCGGGAATCGACAGGGATTCGTTGGGCAACCGGACAGGGTCGGGTCCGTTGTTTGAAGGAGCAAGCTTCGCCTACCAATTTCGTCTTCTCGCTCAAGGACTTCCTACGTTTGGCCCGAACCGCGGCAACGGCGTCACTATTTTTCCGGGCGGGATTCCTTTGTACAAAAACGGCCAGATTGCCGGTGCCATCGGCGTCAGCGGTGACGGAGTTGATCAGGATGATTTGATTGCCGCGGCCGGGGCAGCAGGATTCGAACCGCCGCTGAACATTCGTTCCGATCAGTTCTTCTATCAAGGCGTCCGGCTTCCGTATGTCAAATTTCCACGCCAGCCCGGAATACAATGAAGCATACTTTTTTGCTCATAAGCGGATTGATTCTGTTGGTTGCTGTTCTCATGAGCATCCGGTCTTTTGCCCAATCATCGAACGAATCACCAACATCCGGAACGGATACGCTTTCAACGAAACCACCCGGACTCAAAGACTTCGAAGTGATTGAAGATCGTTGGAGAATTGTTCCGCCGGCTTCCGAATACACTGTTGAAGGCGGTGCAGCTGATCCCTACAATCAAAATATCCTGAAGGGCGACTACCCGATTGCCGGTCAGAGTACATTCCTGATTCTCACGGCAACTGCCGAGAATATCTTTGAAATGCTCACCAACCCGACTCCCATCGGAATCAGCACACGTGAGCCGTCGGGAGATGTATTCTTCGGAGAGAATAACCGGCTCGTCAACAATTCCTTTGCAAAACTCTCGGTTGAACTATACGGCGGTCAGACGGCATTCCGTCCGCGTGATTGGGAGGTGAAAGCAACTGCCGTCTTCAATTTGAATTTCACACAATTGAAGGAGTTCAACGGGGTGAACATCAATGTTCGCAAAGGTGACACGAGGACGGAAAACCACGTCGGATTTCAAGAGTTATTCGTTGAGAAACATCTATTTGATGTGAGCGACAGATACGACTTTGTTTCGCTCAAAGTCGGTATTCAGAAATTCGCCAGCGATTTCAGGGGATTTCTTTTCAACGACTTCAATCTCGGGGCGAGACTGTTCGGGAATCTCAACTCGAACCGGATTCAGTGGAATCTCATCTACCTGCCGATGCTGGAGAAGGAGACAAACAGCGAACTGAATACCGTGTTCGACCGGCGCAATCAGGATGTCGGCATAGCAAACATCTACATTCAGGATTGGTGGGCACTCGGATACACAACCCAGTTCAGTTTCCATTTCAATCATGACAAACCGGGCACGCATTACGACGAGAACGGATTTCTCGTCCGGCCTGCGCTTGCCGGCAGCGTAAAGCCGCATGAGATCAAAGCATACTATGCAGGTTGGGCGGGAGACGGCCATTTCGACTGGTTGAATATCACGCACGCGTTCTACCAGGTGTTCGGCACCGATGATTTCAATTCGTTTGCGGGCAAGAAGATCACCATCAACGCACAAATGGCGGCGCTCGAGCTTTCGGTTGATGACGACTGGCAGCGCTTCAAGATTTCGGGCCTCTACGCCTCAGGCGACGACGATATTGCCGATGATGTCGGAAAGGGTTTCGACGCAATTCTTGATGCCCCGTTCTTTGCAGGTGGCGCATTCAGTTACTGGCAACTGCAACGCATCGGGTTACAGGGGGTGGGACTTGTACAGAAGCTCAGCTTTCTGCCGACGTTGCGCAGCAGCAAACTCGAAGGGCAAGCCAACTTCGTGAATCCGGGACTCATTCTTCTGAATGCAGGATACGACGCCGAGATCACTCCCAAAATCAAAACATCTCTCAATCTGAGCTATCTTCGATTTGTGAATACCGCCGTGCTTGTTGACTTTCTGAATCAGAATGCGATTCACAAACAAATCGGGGTGGAGGCAAGTCTTGGCATTCTCTACCGCCCGTTTTTGAACAACAATGCAATCATCACGCTCGGGTTCTCGGCTTTCTCGCCGCTTGCCGGTTTCAAGGACATTTATGAACGGGGGGATATGTTGTATGCCGGAACTCTCGGGCTCGCATTTACATACTGACATTCCTGAATGAACCGAATGAGGTACATAGTTGGATTGATGCTTCTTGTTTCGGCAGGAAACGCGCAGGAAGCCGATCTCATGCGCCAATCGCAAGCCGATGCCGATCGCAAAAGCAAAGGCTGCGTTACGTGTCACGGCGGCATCGAGCCGATGCACAAGAACACCGCGGTGAAGTTAGGATGCACGGATTGTCACGGCGGCAATGCCGATGCTGCGACAAAAGATGCAGGACACGTGAAGCCCCGTTTCCCAGCTCGCTGGAAATCTGCCGCGAATCCGCAGCGATCATACACACTTCTCAATGAAGAGTATCCGGAGTTCGTTCGCTTCGTTAATCCGGGCGATTTGCGTGCAGCGGACAAAGCCTGCGGCCCTTGCCACAACACAGCCGCCGATCCTATCGTGCGCAATGTGCAGAAGAGTATGATGACGACTTCGGCGTTGTTGTGGGGTGGGGCGGCGTACAACAATGGTATTCTACCTGTTAAAACTTACATCCTCGGAGAAAGTTACAGTTGGGATGGAAAGCCGCAACGTATTAATACCGTACCGGCGCCGACACAAGAGGAGATGGAGAAGAAGGGAATCCTTCCGTTTCTTCTGCCGCTTCCCCGATGGGAAATTACGCAGCCGCCGGATAACTTCAGAAGTTTTGAACGGGGCGGAAAGGTTCCACGCATCAATGCTTCAGAGATAGGAATTCCAAATCCGTTGGAGGAGCCGGGCAGGCCTGACAACAAGCTGAGCGACCGCGGCCCGGGCACGCAACTGCGCATCAGTTCGCCCGTGCTCAATATCCACAAAACGCGATTGAACGATCCGCATCTTTCTTTTCTTGGGACGAATGATCATCCCGGCGATTACCGTTCCAGCGGATGCACGGGTTGTCACGTTGTGTATGCCAATGATCGCTCGCCGTTCAATGCCGGGCCGTACGCGAAGTTCGGCAACCGCGGGCAATCGCAAACAGCCGACACGACAATTTCGAAATCGGCTTCGGGTCATCCGATCAAACACCAATTCACGAGGTCGATTCCTTCCAGCCAGTGCATGAGTTGTCACATGCACCAGCCGAATTCGTTCGTCAACACATACCTCGGTTTTCAAATGTGGGATTACGAAACCGACGGCGAGTTGATGTATCCGAAGCAGCAAAAATATCCTTCGGACGCCGAGGCGTTTGCCATTCTCTCCAGGAATCCGGAAGAGGCGGTGCTGAGAGGAAACTGGAGTAATGATGAATTTCTGGCGAAGACAAGCGAGTTGAATCCTCAACTCGCACACACACAATTCTCCGACTATCACGGGCATGGCTGGGTGTTCAGGGCCGTGTTCAAGAAAGATCGGAAGGGAAATCTGCTCGACAAAGATGGCAGTATTATTCCGTTCAACGCGCCGTACAAGTTTGAAGGAGTCGTTCCGGTTGAAGGCGCCACGCCGACGATTCCCTCTCCCGCAAGCAGGAATGCTCAGAAAGCCGTTCATCTGAAGGATATTCATCTTGAGAAGGGAATGCATTGTGTCGATTGCCACTTCAAGCAGGATAGTCACGGCAGCGGCAAATTGGTCGGCGAGTTTCATAATGCGGTAGAAATTCAATGCGTTGATTGTCACGGCACGTTCTCCGAAAAAGCGACGCTGCGAACATCCGGAGTTGCGGCGCCGTCGGGCGGAACGAATCTCGCTGATCTCTACACACCGTTCAGCGAGCGGCGGTTCAGAAAGGCGGGAGGAAAAATCGTGCAGCGTTCGTCCCTTGTCGATACACTGCAGTGGGAAGTCCTGCAAACTGTTGATCTTCACTCAAAAGAATCGCAGGCTTACAACGCCAAAGCGGAGGCCGCTCATTTGATGATGAAGGATGGTACGATCGGCAAGCCGGGTACGGACGAAAACCTGTTCGCCCATTCCTACAAGAAAATGGAATGTCAAAGCTGCCACACGTCGTGGATTACGAATTGCTTCGGGTGTCACCTTCCCCAACAGGCGAACTGGAAGAAGCAGATGAATCACTATGAGGGTGAGGTCTCGCGCAACTGGACGACCTACAATCCGCAAGTGTTGCGCGATGACGGCTACATGCTCGGCCTGACAGGGACGACAAAGGGAAGCAAGATTACAACTGTACGTTCATCAAGCGCGTTGATTCTCAGTTCGGTGAATGCAAATCGTGAGCAGATTTACAACCAACAGGCGCCGATCTCATCGCCCGGTTTCAGCAGTCAAGCATTCAATCCGCATTTTGCGCATACGGTCCGCTCAACGGAAACCCGTACGTGCACGGACTGCCACGTGTCGTCGAAGAACGACAATAACGCGTGGATGGCGCAGTTGCTCCTTCAGGGAACAAATTTCGTCAACTTCATGGGCAAGTACGCGTATGTTGCGGGAGGCGCCGGTGGCGTTGCGGCTGTTCAGGTGACGGAGGGAGATGAACCGCAAGCCGTTATAGGAAGTTACCTGCACAGTCTGGCCTTCCCTGACTATTACAAGGCACATCTCGCCGACAAGAAGACTCTGCAAGCAGTGTACTCGCACGGTGGTACTGTGTTACGGGCAGAGCTACGCGGAGAATATCTCTATGCAGCGTGCGGCGACGATGGTTTCCGAGTTTATGATGTAGCGAACATCGACAACAAGGGTTACTCTGAACGCATCGTGACAGCTCCCGTTTCGCCGCTCGGACAACATACGCGGGTCAAAACAACATACGCGACCGCCGTTGCATTGCCGACGAACATGCCGATTGATACACGACGGAAAGTCAGGCCTGAGAATCAGGAGCAGGGGCCGCTGCATCCGCTGTACAGCTACGCGTACATCACCGACAAGTCTGAAGGGCTGATTCTCGTTGATGTCATGAATCTTGTCGATGCCGATCCGCGAAATAACTTCTTGGAAAGGGCGCTGACATACAATCCGGGCGGCGTACTCAACGGCGCCGTCAATCTGACGATCGCCGGGAATTATGTCTACATTTGTGCCGATAGGGGAATCGTGGTTGTGAATATCGGGAATCCGCTGCAACCTCGCATTGTGAAAGAGATTGGCGCGCCGTTCATTCGTAACCCGAAAGCAGTGGCCGTTCAGTTCCGATATGCTTTTGTGTGTGATGAGGAGGGCGTGAAGACCATCGACCTCACAAACAATGAAGATCCCAAACCTGTTGCAGGAGGTACGCTGGCTTTACAAGGCGCCAACGATATCTACGTTGCCCGGACGTACGCGTACGTTGCAGCGGGGCGGCAGGGACTCGTAATAGTCGATGTCGAGAATCCGGAAAAGATGAAGTTGGAGAAAATCTTCACCGCCGATGGCCAAATCAACGATGCTCAAGGAGTGAAAGTCGCCTCAACGAACGCAAGTCTCTTTGCCTACGTTGCCGACGGCAAAAACGGATTACGGGTCATTCAACTGACCTCACCCAAAACCGTTCCGGGTTTCTTGGGGTTCAGTCCGGCTCCAGCCCCGGTCCTGATTGCTTCGCGCAGAACTCCGGGTCGGGCAGTATCGATTTCGAAGGGGATGGATCGTGATCGCGCAGCGGATGAAAGCGGCAATCAGGTAAGCGTTTTCGGGAGATTGGGTTCCCGTCCGTTTACACTCCCGGAAATGCAGAAGATGTATCTGAAAGACGGAAAATTGTGGACTGTCTCTGATGACGGCAAAGTAATCAGAAAATAACCGGGCGTGACTGTTCAGTGAAACGTGTTCTGTATCCCATCACTCTCTTCAGCGTTGTGACTCTTTTGCCGGTCTACGCATGGAGTCAGAAGTATCAAACACTCGGCCCCGCCGGATGCGGTGTCGGGCAGAACAACTGTCACGCCGCCGACAACAAGAACATGATCGATAAGCACAAGAACTCGGTCGATGATATTGCAGATAGCGAAGATGCGAGAAAATATGCTGAACTCTCGGGCATCGGCGCTGCAAATTATCTCAAGGGATCATCGAAGTGCATGGAGTGTCACGGCACAATCATTTCAGGAAAAGAGAGCAAGGACGTTGAAGAAGGTGTAAGCTGCGAAAGCTGCCACGGGCCCGGCAGCGGATACAAGGACGTTCATCAGGAAGGGAAGTACGCTCCGGGCACGATTCGCCCCGGCTACACAAAGTCCCTCCCGCTTGGCTTGCTTGATATCAAACAGGACTTGAACGCTCGGGCAAAAATGTGCGTGCGTTGCCACTATCTGACAGATCAGAAGATTCTTGCCGCAGGCCATCCCTCCGGAGAGAAATTCAACTACCGTTCGGGAATGAAATCCGTTGCCAAGCATTGGCGGCATCCTATCACCGATGAAGATCAAAGCGTAAAATACTTTGCGGATGCAAAGAAGGTACGGGGACCCGCAACAGCAGGGCCTGCACCAAAACCCGCCGGGAAGCCGGGCAACGCAACGGTAGGCGTACAATCCGTTTCCGGGCAAAGCGTTACGGACATTGATCAAGAAGGGGATTCAGCCCCGCGTCAACGCGTGCGCAGGCCGCCGCCACCTCCGAAGCCCGTGCCGGCCGATGTAAGCGCCGCGCCGCCTCCCCCAAAGGAGCCGATTGTGCTTCCGCCGTTTCCGGCAATCACCGACAGCACCCGGGTAGACTCGGTGTTATTATTGTTGAAGCAGCGGCTTGAGTTGTTGTACAGGAAAACCGGCGGGTAGCAAGATCTCTCCTGTTGAACTATGGTACTTTATTTTTTGAGTGTAGTAGAAGAATAATCAGTGGTTGCATATATGCCATCCGGTCAAACTCAACTCAAACGTCTTGAACAGTACAAGGATCGCTGGACATCTTTCGGCGGCAATACGGGTATCATCGAACTTTCCGAGAAACCGACACCGGAAGTCCTGAAAACATTCGAGATATTTGCAGACTATGATGAGAAGTTTCTCGAGAAGATCTCGCCCGACATTTCCGTAGCGAGGTGGAAAGCAGGAACCGTTCTTTTTGAAGAGGGCAGCTACATTGACATCGCCTTCTTCGTTGTGTCGGGATCGGTTGACGTGTATTTCCAGAAGCAGCACGCTTCAGCATCGCCAATCTTCAACCGCTCACGCACGATGATTGCAACGGCACCGGCCAAAAGTGAAGCGAGCGAGCAGCCCCGGGCAGCGCAAACACTGTTTCAGGCACAGATCGCGAAACAACCCCGGAGTGAAGGCGCAATCTCATTTCTTGCGTCGCTGGACTTTGAACTTCCCAAAGGTGGGGCCGTGAAACTTGGCGCGGGAGAGATTTTTGGTGAGATTGGCGCGCTCAGCGGATGGCCGCAATCCGCCACCGCAAAAACATCAAGCGAGTGCAGGTTGATCCAGATTCGTACTTCGGCGCTTCGGACGATGCGAAAGCGTTCAACCGCACTCAAGTCACGTCTTGATTCTCGCTACAAAGAACGCTCGCTGAAGTCACAACTTCGGGCAACGCCATTATTCAGGGAACTCAATGATTCCTCAATAGAAGAACTTGTTCAGAAGGTTGAGCTTGTTTCCAGCGAACCGGATGAAGTAATCGCCGCCGAGGGGCAACCGGCTGATTGCCTCTATCTCATTCGTTCGGGTTTCATCAAAGTATCCAGGAAGATAGCGGAAGGCAGCATCGTCGTTTCGTATCTCTCGAAGGGAAGCATCTTCGGGCACACCGAGCTTCTTCTTGATGGAATGACGAAGTGGTTGTATACGGCCTCATCGAAGGAATATTCTGAGTTAATTAGAATTTCCCGGGCGGATTTTGCATCGTTGCTTGACGGGCACCCGGCAATGGAACGCTTGATGTGGGACTCTGTTGTTGCGCGGGTCAAGGAAGCCGGCTACAGCAAAAAGAACATCAGCCAATCGGAGTTTATTTCGAGTGCGCTCAACAAAGGATTGGTGGAAGGAAACAGCATTCTCGTTATTGACCTGAATATCTGCACACGTTGCGACGACTGCGTACGCGGCTGTGCGGATACACATGATGGAATTCCCCGGTTTGTTCGTGAGGGAGACAAAATCGGCAACTTCCTTGTCACGCGGGCGTGCTATCATTGCGAAGACCCTGTGTGTTTGGTCGGATGCCCGACAGGCGCAATTCGCCGGACAGATGTGGGAGATGTTGTTGCGATCGATGACAAGTTGTGTATCGGCTGTGCCTCATGCGCGAACAACTGTCCGTATGACGCAATCACGATGCACGAAACGGGCGGCCAATGGCCGGTCGACATGATTCCCGAGGGCTTACGCGGCAAAGAGAAACAGCTTGCATCAAAATGCGACCTCTGTTACACGGATCCGGCAGGGCCTGCGTGCGTCAGGAGTTGCCCTCACGGTTGCGCCGTGCGGGTTGGCGATGTGGAAGAGTTCAGAAATCTCCTGTGGAAAGAGGCATGAGATGATGAAGGTACTTGGATCATTGGAATGGCAGCGTTACGTCCGGTCCCCCCGATGGGCGCTTGCGTTTGTTCTTGGCACCGGCGCATTCATTCTCATGTACCTCCTGAATGTTCTCTTTGCCGAAATCAACCCCGGAAATTGGTGGGGGATAACGTACGGAACAGTGTCTTCGCTGCTCATGCTCGGAGCCGCACTCTATGCTGTCCGTCGCAGAATGTTGAGCCGCAGCATCGGCGACTCAAAAGCATGGGTACAGTTCCATCTCTACGGAGGAACCCTGGCAGGATTGCTTGTGCTGCTGCATACGGGTTTTCGACTACCGCATGGCTTCTTCGATTGGATGCTGTGGCTTCTCTCTCTTTGGGTTACACTCAGCGGATTGTTGGGGGTTGTGCTGCAACGATGGATCCCTAAAATCCTCTCATCCGGATTGTCGGTTGAAGCGATGTATGAGAGAATACCGGAACTTGTCGAGCAGGTTCGTGTCAGGGCGGAGAAAATGGTGGAATCATGTACGGAGCCCGTCCGAGATTTCTATCGATCGAATGTCGCCGCAGTACTGATTGCGCCGCAGATGCGTTTGATTTACTACATCGACGTGACAGGCGGCATCCAATCTTCCATCAAACAATTCGGCTTTTTGCGGAAGGTGTTATCTTCCGAGGAGAAAGAGAAATTGGACCAACTTCAGGACTTGTATCGAACAAAATTGGAATTGGATGCACATTACTCTCTGCAGAAGCCGTTGCGATTGTGGTTGATCACTCACGTACCTCTTTCGCTGGTTCTGTTGCTGATGGTGGCGATGCATATCTGGGCCGTCTGGTACTACTAACGATTATGGCAAAGCAGAAAGACGAAAGCAGAAAGAAAGGAACCTTCGGCGATGTCCGGTTGCCGGTGACGAAGAAGTACGTGTTTCCCCTCTCCCGAAAACTGTTGATGATCGCGGGCGGAATTGGTTGCGCCCTGATTGCATTGTATTACGCGGGGGATGCCCTGATTCTCGACAACACATTCATCTCAAGCGGCGATCTTTCATCCAACCATTCACAATTCGAGGCAAATTGCACCGGCTGCCATCAATCATTTGCAGGCGTTACAGACTCGAAATGCTCCACGTGTCATGAAAAGGCAAACGACAAATCAGGCGTGTACACGTTTTCTGCTCACTATCTGTATCGCTCGGAAGATGTCGGCAGGATTGGCGCAGCGAAAGAGAAGCACGCATCCGACGAACAACGGTGCGCGAGCTGCCATCCTGATCATAAGGGAAGAGATGCGGCAATTACCCGAACTCCTGATTCAAAATGTGCATCGTGCCACTTCTCATCGTTCAACAGCAATCATCCTGAGTTCGCGTTTGCCCGTACAACTACGCCGGATGATTCGACATTGAAGATGACGCACGTTCTGCACACGAAAGAAGTGCTGAAGCTGCTGAAAACGCCGAATGCTGAGCAGGCGTGTTTATATTGTCACGAAGCCCAACCCGACGGCAAAGGATTCAAGTCTCTGGACTTCGAGGCACATTGCGGAGATTGTCATCTGACGGCGAATGTCGAGACGCCCTCGCTTGCAATCAAAGACGCTGCAAATCCTTCCTCCATCGGTGTTGAGACGCTCGAGATGATTCAGCGACGACGCGGGCCCGGTACGACATGGGCTTTCTACACAAACCCGAACGAGTTTACTGTGAGCGGCTCCCGCGTCAAGAAATCGCCCGTGTATCATCGCGATCCGTGGATTCTTGAAAACCTCAGGCAGCTGTACCGGCTTATACATTCCGATTCGACTTTGGCTGATCTGCTGGCCGCTTCCGGTCAGGGAACGACGAGAAGCAAAGAAGGCGTGTATCGCGAGGCCATCAAGACTCTTCAGGATTACGTGATTGGTTTGCGTTCGCGCCCTGAAGTTGAGATTCAGCGGGAGTTGACGATGATAGACTCATTGCTGAAAGAGGCGCAGCAACGGATTTCATCAGGCGAGACTGTTCCGGAACTCCCGGGCCTTGCGCATAGTGTCAAAGCAGCCGTTCAGCGTCAAGAGATTGAGGAGTTTGCAGAAAAGGTAGCGAAGCCCTGTCTCGAATGTCACTTTGTGCAGGGTGCATCAATCCTTAACGTCAAGGCAGGCCAGCGTTCGTTTCTGCGTGCAGAGTTCGATCATCGGGCGCATATCATTCAACGGCGGTGTCTCGATTGCCACAATGTGATTCCTGTCGAACGGGCGCTCGCTGGCGATACGACGGGTGTTGCCGCAATCGACAAAGCAACAACCCACAACCTTCCGAAACTCGACAACTGCACGGAATGTCATACACAAAGTGCCGGGTTGAGCAACTGCGTGTCGTGCCACTTCATGCATCCGAATAAGCAGAATCGCGGCAGTCTGCAATTGTTTGTTGAGAGGAAATGATGAAGGCGCGATTGTTCTGCAAAACAGGTCAGTTGGCCGGAGCCTCGTTTGAAATCGGCAGGGAGGCAACTATCGGCAAGGCTCCGGGGAATTCGATTCAACTCTATCCGCAGTCAATTTCAGGGAACCATGCGCGCATCTTCTTTGATGAAAAAGAGAAGAAGTACATCATCGAAGATCTCGGTAGTCGTAACGGTACCCGTCTTGATGGCGTCCGTGTCCGGGGAAGAGAACGCCTCAGCGAATTGCATATTATCACTTTTTCAAACACGTTTGATTTTCTCTTTCAGGTGATGGAAGATTCCTCGCAACAGCAGAACAATAAACCCGATGAACAGGCGATACAGAAGCAGGCTCCTCCCAAGGCCTCCGTTCCTGATCGGAAGACGAAAATCAGCGATGAATTCGTTCCCCTTCCCTCACAATCCAACAAAGAAGAGCGTGCCGGTCAAGGAACCGAAGAACGGCAGAAGACTGTCTTTGACGATGGTGCCTTCTCGCTTCCGGCATTTCAAGAGATCCGGGAGCAACCCGTTTCGGAAGATGTCCAACGCACGAAAGTCGGGATTGATTTCACGCCTGTTCCTTCATTTGTCGAACCTTCGAAACCACCGAAACCTGCCGCTCCGGAATCGTTGCCGCATTACGTTTTGATTTTTGAGGGATTGAAAGGAGGGCCCGCTGCGTTCGACCTGAAGGAAGGCTCTATGATCGTAGGTCGTGAACAATCATCCGCCATATTCATTGATGATGGTTCGATGTCGCGCAAACATGCAGAGTTCGTGTTGAAGGAGGGAACGCTGACGCTGAAAGATCTTGGAAGCAAGAATCATACGTATATCAATAATCAGAAAATTTCGAAAGAAGTTGAAGTGAGGGAAGGAATAAGCATCACGTTTGGCATTGTCAAGGCGCGTCTCGTCAGAAAGCCTTCAAAATGACAAGCGTAACGTACTCGGCCGATGGTTCGCTGGTATTGAACACGCCGACAGCGCTACCCGGCGTTCTCGACCTTCTTATTGTCGGAGGAGGCCCGGCAGGAACTGCCGCAGCTTTCCGGGCGAAAGAACTCGGCCTCAATGCGTTGGTGATTGATTATGACGATCTCATGAAGCGCATTCGTGATTATCCGAAGGACAAGTTGATTCTTCCCGATTTCGGCGGCGGAGACCGGATGCGTTTTCCGAAGGGCGGCAACCTCATCTCAGCGCTGCACTTCTCCGCCATTGACAAAGATGAGATGGTGGATGAATGGAAGCGCCTGTATGTTGCAAACAGCATTCCCGCTCAAATTGGAATCGAATTGCTCGGACTCCAACGTCGCGGTGATGGCGTGTGGCAAGTGAAAACGTGGAATCACAACACGAAATCGGAACAGACGATTCCGGCCAGACATATTGCCGTCGGAATCGGGCGCGGCGTGCCGCGACGATTTGACATTCCGGGCAATACAGACGGGATCGCCTACCGGCTTGCCGACGCGCATGCCAATGTGAATGGCCCGGCGCTCGTAATCGGCGGAGGAACTTCGGCTGCCGAGGCTGTTATTGCCATCTCCAATGCAAAAGTAAAAGCAAACGAATCATCGGCGGTGTACTGGTCGTATCGCGGCGACAAACTTCCCAAGGTTTCCAAGGCTCTCGCCGATGTGTTCTTTGAAGCGTACATCGGCAACGGTAATATCCGCTACTTTCCCAACAGTGAGCCGGTGGCAATTGTAACTGCGGATGACAAACGGGAATATCTGTCGCTCAGAACCGATCGCAAGTCGATTCCCGGCCGCCCGAATGAAACGTCGCATCTGGAGTTTTCCAAAGAACTTTGCATAGCCTGCATCGGCGAGGACATTCCCGAGGCGTTTCTCAATTCTCTCGGTATCAGGATGGTGACCGGCGGCCCCGCAAACAAGAAGCGAATGTGTGTCACGTCTCTTCTTGAAACTCAACAACCGAACGTGTATCTCATCGGCGACATACTCAGCCAGGTCTATCTCGAAACACAAGATTTCAATGCCGATCCGTCAACATTCCGGGAAGTAAAACACAGGGGCAATATCAAGGCGGGAATGATTGACGGGGTTATTGTCGCGGAAATCGTTGCCCAGCGGGTCGCAGGAAAGAAAGAGATCGAAGTGAACGTCCAGCTTGCGGATGAAGCGCCAACGTCGGATCAACCGCCGGTTCCCCTATCTCCCCTCATGACCGTGTTCTCTAAAATCACGGAGCCGCCGCAGGAAAAGACGCCGGACAAAGGGGCGTACCTTGTCCGCCTGACGGCCGGCGGAGTAGAGGAAGATGAGTTTGCAGTAAATATGAATGGCGTTACAACGATCGGACGAAAATTCTGCGATATTGTATTTCCGGAGGACGCAAATCTCTCGGAACGTCACGCCTCAATTTCACATAGCGGAGACGGGTTCTCGCTGCGTGACGACGGAAGCCAGACAGGTGTATTTTTGCGAACAACCGAAGCGAAGCCGGTGGAAGTGACCGACGGGGACCTGGTGAGATTGGGCAGACAGTTTCTTATCTTCAGGCAGGAAAACGGACAGCCGGCATTTTTCCATTACGATCAATCCGGAAAACAGGTCGGTAAATATTTTCCGGCACAAGAAAAAGCCATTGTACTTGGTCGCGAAGCTCCAGATATTACGCTTGATGCCAAGGATATGACCCTTTCCCGGCGGCACCTTTCCATCGCTACCAAAGACCGGAAGGTGTTTATCAAAGATCTCAAGAGTGTTAACGGCACGTACCTCAAGGTTCGTAATGCCGTCCGGATCGAACCCGGGGAAATGTTCCGCGTCGGGAGTCAGGCGTTCAGACTAGACTTGCAGGAAGAGATCGTCGTTGATCGGGTTCGGGTGACAACGAAGGCGCCTTCTGTAGCGAAGCCTGTCGCAAAACCTGTTGAACCGGTTTCTGCCCCGGCCGCATCCGGGATGGTGGTTATCTTCAAGGGTCTCGACAAAACAGTCCCGTTCGACCCCGGGCAAACCATTTGTACTGTTGCCGAGAATAGTGGAATCAAGATTGTTGCAGAATGCCATGCAGGAATTTGCGGCAGCGATCCTGTCAGGATTATTTCGGGCGGAGAACATCTGAATCCGGTTGGTGAGGATGAACGTGGAACGCTCGAAGACATTTGCGGTCTAAAACCGGGCGAGTGCAGGCTTGCATGCATGGCGAAGCCTTCAGGCGCCGTTGAACTGGAGATACTTGCTTCGTGAAGTCTATTCTCTTTGCAGGGAAAAGTGATGTAGGAATGGTTCGATCCGAGAACCAGGATGCCTTTGCCAAATTCCCTGAGGATGATCTCGATCTTTCCGGCCCCAGGGGACAACTCTTCATAGTTGCCGACGGCATGGGAGGTCATGCGGGAGGACGAGAGGCAAGCAGGCTTGCCGTTGAAACAATCGGCGAATCGTACTTTGCGTCGAACGGCTCTGTAGTAGCCGGATTGAAGAAAGCCTTTACCGACGCGAACCGCGCCATCTACGAATACAGTCTTCATCATCCGCAATTTCACGGGATGGGAACCACATGCATAGCGCTGGTCATTCAGAAGGGAGCCGCGTATGCGGCTCACGTCGGCGACAGCAGGTTGTATCGAATTGCATCCAAACGCATCGACCAACTTACCAATGATCATTCCAAAGTTGCGGAAATGGTGAGACGCGGGCTTATCACGGCAGAAGAAAGCAAGGCTCATCCTGAACGTTCGATGTTGTACCGTGCTATGGGCGTTCGAGCGGATTTTGACTACGATCTTCTCAATGGTATTGAGTTGGGTGGTGACGAGTATTTCCTGATGTGTACCGACGGGCTGACATCGTATGTTGAGGATGAAGAATTGAGGGACATTGTACTTTCCAATTCGCTGCAGAAATCATGCGACAAGCTTGTTGATCTTGCAAAACAACGCGGCGGACATGACAACATTACGGTTCAGATCATTCAGGTCAAGGGTTCGGAGAGTTTCTTGAAATCAGTTTTCAGATCGAGATAAGCGATGCAGCAATCCATCATCGGCAAAGTGATCGACAATTACGAGATCACCGGCATCCTCGGCAAGGGCGGAATGGGTGTTGTGTACAAAGCGAAGGATATGACGCTTGACCGGGATGTCGCCCTCAAAATGATGGATGCGAACTTTGCTCGGGACGAGGATTTTCTCAAGCGCTTCAAATCCGAAGCCAAGGCTCTTGCAAAATTGCAGAACTCGAACATCGTGAGCGTGTTTGCGTTGCGTGAAACGGAGATCGGCTTCGCGCTGGTGATGGAATTTGTGGAAGGAAACACTCTTGCCGACCGCATCCGCATGAACGGCGCGCTGCCGCTGAACAAGACTCTGCCCATTTTCAAGCAACTTCTTACTGCGCTCGATCACGCTCATCGTCTGGGAATCATCCACCGCGATATCAAGCCGGGCAACGTCATGCTGACGCCGCAGGATGTGGTCAAGGTGACGGATTTCGGCCTTGCAAAAATCCAGCAGGTTTCCAGCGCAACCGTGACGATGGGAACAGGTGGTACACTGTACTACATGTCTCCCGAGCAGATACGCGGGCTCGCCAATGTAGATGCACGCGGCGACGTGTACTCGCTCGGCATGACGCTGTACGAGACGGTGACGGGGCGTGTTCCGTTCGGGAACAACGCAACAGATTTTGATATTCGCCAGATGATTGTTGAGGGGAAAATTCCGCCCGCGGACAAATTCAATCCTTCTCTCCCGAAGGAAATCGTAAAAGCGATCTCCAAATCCCTCGAAAAAGATCCTGCAAAGCGATTCCAGTCTGCCGCCGAAATGTGGGACATGTTGTCACGTGTGGATGTTGGAAAAGCGCCGGCCGCGGAGGAATCGACGGGGCAGCCAATTCTTCCCGCCCCGAACCTTAAGAAACAGACGTCCACACGGCGTCCGCTGTACTTGACACTCGGTGCGGGAGCAACGCTCATTGCGGTGTTGTTCGCTCTTCGACCAGTACTTTTTCCGCCGGATGCAACGCTCTCTGTTCAATCCGATCCCGCCGGCTCAAAGGTGATGCTCAATGGAAAACTTGTGGGTACGACGCCGCTCAAAAGTCTTTCTGTTGATCCCGGAAAGATTTCCGTACGGGTTGACCGTGAAGGGTACTATGTAAAGGATACATCCTTTATGCTGTCCGAAGGCCAGGTGTTCGGGCTTTCTCTTGCCCTGAACAAGCTTCCCGAACAGATCGTTACGGAAGAAAAACCCGGGCTCACCGGCGAGGATCGTGCCTCAACGAAGGATGGAGCCCTGGAGAGTGAGACTGCCAGCATAAAGCCTGCGCGCGAGGAAACGCAAACGTCACGACCGGTTGATTCCAAGCCCGTTGGTTTCGGTACCTTACAACTGGCGATGGTTCCTGACGGATCGGTTTCGATTGACGGATCGAGGTCAAGCATCGGAAAAAGCGGAATGTCCTTTCAGGCTGCGGCCGGCGATCGTGTTGTGGTGTTTGAACATCCGCAATACGGAACCAAACGCACAACCATCAAAGTGAAACCGGGCGAAACGGAAGCTCTTACATGTTATTTTGAAACATACTTCAGCATTGTCGTACAGGGTGATGCATCAGGGGGGATGATTTCGGTGAACGGTAAGACCACGGATATCTTCGCGCCTGTTGCACGATTTCCACTCGGGCCGGGAAGACATCGCGTTACTGTAACCAGGTTCGGATATGAGACGCAGGGAGGGGAAAGGGAAGTTCTCGTGTCTCCCTCCTTCGAAGAAAAGACGGTTCCGTTGACGTTTACATTGAAGAAAGAAGGGTAGAAATGCCGTTCAAATTGCGAAGTGGAAAGTCTATTTTCAAACCAAGGGAGGAAGCTATGATTCGTTTTTTGCGGTGTATTCGTGTCGTGTTCATTTGCGTCCTGTCGTTTGGCGCGAGCATTGTAGCTCAAGCGCAAGGCGATGGCGTCAAACGATGGGAGGAGGCAATGAAGTGGTACAGCTCCGCCAATTTCGACAAGGCGATTGAAATTCTCGCGCCAATGGCGGATGATGTTTCGGTGGACAAGAAGATCAGGAAGAATGTCCTTCTTGCATTAGGCCGCTCGTACGTCGCGAAGGGAGATAAGAAGCAGGCGACAGATGCGATGATCAAGTTGCTTGAACTTGAACCCCCGATAATCGAGCCTGATCCCGATACAGAAGCTCCCCCGCTTCTCAAAGTGTATTATGAAGCACGGAAAACCAAGTCCGGAACGTTGCAAGTTGAGCAACGGCCCGATCCGGGCATCAAGACCATCGCAATTCTTGATTTCAAGAACCGCTCAGTTGACGACAAGGACAAGTACGATCCGCTGGAGAAGGGTTTCGCGGAATTGATGATCGATCAACTCAATGGTTCGGTTGATCTGAAGGTGATCGAACGTGAGCGCATCCAATGGATTCTGGAAGAAATAGGGTTGGAAAACGATCCAACCAAGTTCGACCAGTCGTCGGCCGTGCGTGTCGGGAAGCAGCTTGGGGTGCATACGATTCTGCTGGGAAGCTTCATCAAAGTGAAGAACAATATGAAACTTCTTGCCCGATTGGTGAAGGTCGAAACAAGTGAAATACTTGCGACCGAACAGGCTGACGGCAAGGCGGATGATTTCTTCGAGATTGCCGAGAATCTCAGTCTCAAAGTTGCCAAGAAAATCAACGCAACCCTGACCAAGGCTGAAATTCAGAAGGGGAACGAAACTAAATCCCTGGATGCAATGATGTCGTATTCCGAAGGCCTCGTAATGCTGGAAAAAGGCAACTACAAAGGCGCCTACGACAAATTCATGCAAGCGCTGGAAATGGATCCGAAGTACGACAAGGCAAAAATGAAGGCGGAAAGCCTCAAGCCTTTGCTCGGATGAACGTTAACATCTGTTCTTAAGGTATTGTAAGAAGTACCCGGGGGGTCGAATCCACCTAACTACAACGAAGCATTGAGGACTCAATGCAGCAACTCCGTTCGTTCCTTATAGCCGGTTTTACTCTCATCTTCATTTCTTCATGCGCCGCATTGAGGGAAGGAGGAAGAGAGCAGGACTATTCCTCCGACATGGCGAAGTTGCAGCGTCAGTTGATCGTCAATCCCAACGATCCGGCTGCGTTGCGCGATCTTGGCGTTGTTTATTTTCAGACGAATCGCTATGAGCCTGCCAAATCATATCTCTCACGCTCCTACTATCAGGTAAAAGACGATCCTCGTACGATGTTTTATTACGGGATGACGCTTGAGTACTTGGAAGATCTTCAGGGGGCGCTTTCCGTGTACATCAGCTATTCGGAGGTACCCGCAATCTCGCAATACCGGAAACTCATCGAGGGACGTTACCGGTCGCTAACGCAGGAACTCATCCGCCGGCAGTTCAAACAGCTTGTTGCCGATGAACAGAGACTCGGGACGGAGAAAATTGCTCCGAGGGCTGTCGCCGTTTTCCCTCTCACATACCAAGGTACGGACCCAAGATATGAAGCGCTGGGAAAAGGACTCAGCGAAATGATTCTCATCGACCTCGGTCAAGTGAAAAGCCTTCAAATGGTCGAGCGCATCCGGATTGAGGCGTTGCTGGAAGAACTCCAATTTGCGCAATCGGCATCTGTCGATCGTTCGTCCGCTCCCCGCATGGGTAAGTTGTTGAGCGCCGGCCGGATTGTCTCCGGTTCATTTAATGTGAACAACTTCAACCTCCGGATGGATGTTGCCGCGTGGGATATTGTGGCGCAAAAATTTCCCGGTTTCCAGTCAGGATCAGATGAGTTGGACAAGTTGTTCAGAATACAGAAAGAACTTGTTTTCGGCATTATCCGTGAACTCGGCATCACGCTGACTGTCGAGGAGAGGGAGAAAATCCAACTCGTCCCGACAAGAAACACATTCGCGTTTCTCACATACTGTCTTGCTTTGAAGAGTGAAGACGCCCGTGATTTCCGGGCTGCGAAGGTATTGTACAACGAAGCGGCAGCGCTCGATCCCGGCTTCAATCTTGCAAAGTCGAAAGCAGAGGCGATGGAGGCGCTGAGCATTGCCGGCGGCCCGAAGGAAGATGCTCTTCTTGCAGCCGAGGAACTTGAACTTGGCCCGAAGAAAGCGAAAAAGAAAACGAATCTCGTTCTTGATCGACTGAGACATTTGGGGCAGGGAATCGGGGGTACGTTCAATTCAGGCGAAGACAATCGCAAATCGGTTGAAGAAGCCGGCAGAAACGGCGCGGGTGTCGGGCGTCTTCCTGAACCTCCTCCTCCTCCCGGAAGGTGACGGCCATGAAACGTACGTTCAAGTTTTTCATCTCTCTCGTCATTCTTGTTGCTTGTTCTGAAGGAACGAATGCTCAAACGGTGAAGCAAAGACTCTGGGTCACCGATGGCGAGGTTCGTGCTATTGTCAAGAGCGGCAGAATATCCTATGTCGGCGGCTCGTTCGGCTATGTCGGACCGGTTACAGGCGGGGCTGTTGTGCTGAGCTCGGCATCGGGGCTCATTCTTCCTTCCTCGCCAAAAGTCAATGGCGACGTGCTGACAGTCGCCGCCGACGGCAACAACGGATGGTACATCGGCGGCAGCTTCACGGAGGTTAACGGCGTTGCCCGTTCGCGTGCAGCGAAAATTCTCCCGAACGGCTCTCTTGACAATACGTGGAATCCGCAGTTCGACGGCCCCGTTCATGCAATCGTTGTCGGAACGGCGGGGGTGTATGTTGGTGGGAGTTTCTCGCGAGTCGGTGCTGCGGTTCGTAATAACGCTGCTCTTCTCAATCCGACAAATGCGGCTGTACTTTCTTGGAATCCGAATCCCAACAATACCGTCAGGACGATACAAGTTGTGCCGCCGTATGTGTATGTCGGCGGCGAGTTTACAGCCGTCGGCGTTGTGCCGATCGCCCGCGACTATGTTGCGAGAATAGATATATCGTCGGGAGGAGTTGACTCTGTTTGGAGTCCGTCGCCCAACGGATTTGTCCTTTCGATCCTCACCGCGGTAGGTCAGAACAATGTGTGGTTGGGAGGAGAGTTCTCACTGATCGACACTTCGTCTCGACCGCATCTTGCTTCTGTCACGAGCGGGGGAACGGGGTTCGTTACAGACTGGAATCCGCGCCCGAACGGCCCGGTGCATGTGTTGAGATTGGCAGGCTCGCGGCTGCATGTGGGGGGAAGGTTTACCGCAATCCTGGATTCCGTTCGCGGCAATGCCGCCGCCGTTGATCCGTTTGTCAGCCGGCTTCTGTCTTGGAATCCGAATCTGAACGGTCCGGTAAATACAATGGAATTTTCCGGAGGGATATTCTACGTCGGCGGGCTGTTCTCGTCCGTCGGAGTTGCGCAACGCAGAAACATTGCAGCTGTTGATTCTGTTCTTGGCAACGTGTCGGGCTGGAACCCGGTTGCCGGCTCTGAAGTGAAGGTAATCGGCGTTCAGTCAAATGTGTTCTTGGGTGGATTGTTCAGAAGCGTGAACGGCGCTGTTCGCAGAAATGTCGCAGCGCTTGATGACACTGCCGGAGCCACTGCTTTCAATCCGAATGTAAATGGCGGCGTCAATGCAATGAGACTTTCAGGGAATACACTCTATCTCGGAGGGGGATTCGACACGGTTTCGGGACAACGAATCACGAGACTCGCGGCCGTTAACGCGAACTCGGGTTTCCCGACAGCGTGGAGGCCGCAGGTTGGCCCCGATGGAGTCGTCAACGCAATCGAACTTTCAGGGCCGACTGTTTACGCCGGCGGCACCTTTACGACAGTCGGAACGACACAAAGGAGATATCTTGTTGCCCTCGATTCGGCAACAGGCTCGCTAACGGCATGGAATCCGAATCCGGACGATCATGTGCTGGCCCTGAAGCTCTCTGGCGGAGTACTGTACGCCTCAGGACTTTTCACTCAAATCGGGACAGAGCCGCGAAACCGGGTTGCCGCAATCAATCTCGCAACGGGAGCGCCAACGGTGTGGGAGCCGAATACGGCGGGTGTCACTTCTATTTCCGCATTGGCGGTAACCGGACCCGCCGTGTATGTCGGTGGGGCATTCACAACAATCGGCGGTCAGCAGCGCAACGCGCTCGCCGCGCTCGACTTGACACGAGGGGATATAACGGAATTCAACGCCGGACTTGCATCGCAAAGCAGCGTGAACGTTATCGTTCCTGCCGGAAACTCTCTGTATGTCGGCGGCATTCTCAACTCCACTTCTGATCTGATTTCTGTGAACAGGGTTTCCGGCGCCATCAATCCTTGGAATCCGCAGGTTGTCGGCGGTGTGTCGGCAATTGCGATCTCGGTTAACGATACGAGTGTGTTAGCCGGTGGAAGGTTCACGCACGCTCTGAGTGATCTTCGCCCGTCGTTGGCGGCATTCACAGACCCGGCGGTGCTGCTGCCTGCGTTTGTGATGAACAGGACTTCCATTCCCTTCGGCACAGTTCCTCTCGGCGGTGAGAAATCGGAGGCTGTGGTTATCACGAATACGGGTGGTGCATCATTGGTTCTTAGCGATATAGCAACCAGCAATCCGGCCTTTGCTGTTCTCCTTCTTCCCTTTCCTCCAATCGAAATTCTGCCCGGTCAAAGCCGGGTGTACTCGATCTCGTTCTTGCCGTCTACCGGCGGGCCGCAGACCGGGGTTATCACGTTCACGCACACTGCTGCCGGGTCACCTGCTACTCTTCCCGTCAGTGGAACGGGGTTTGGGCCGTTCCTCGTTGCGTCGAAGCTTGATATGCCATTCGGGAGCATCCGGGTTGGCACAACAAGAGAGGATACGATCACTCTCGCGAATACAGGCAACGACACGCTTAAGATCAGTCTTGCCGCTGTAACCGACACGCAGTTCATCGTTTCACCTTCTCTTGCAAACATTCTTCCCTCGGCGAACAGAGTGTTTACTGTGACGTTCAGGCCGGGGTATCGCGAAGCGTTTGGCGGACTTCTACGATTTGAGCACAATGCGGCCGGCTCTCCAACTTCTATCGGGATTTCAGGTACAGGTGTCGCGTCCGAACTTGTACCTCTCCCGCGAATTGTGCAGTTCGATTCTGTTGCGGTGGGCAGCAGCCGCACGCGCTTACTCTCAATCGTGAACGGGGGCGATGCGAATCTCAATGTGTCGAACGTCAGAATCATCGGGCCGAACGCCAATGAGTTTGCTATAGTCGGAACAACAGGGCCGTTTCCTCCGGTGGGGTCCATCGGCGATACGCTGAGAATCCCGATACGCTTCTCTCCGGTTTCCCTGCAGGAAAACAAGTCGGCATCACTCGTTATTCACAGCGATGCGCTTGTTGCGGTTGATACTGTGCTGCTCAGAGGCTCCGGGAGAACCACGCTTATTCAAGTGACGATCGGAGGCGATACGCTGCTTGGTTCACAGATCAATGTGACTGCACAAGGGCCGCCCGGCTTCCAGATTCTGCGTGCCGCATTGTATTACCGTGCAGCCGGACGCTTCAACTACGATTCTCTCGATCTAACGGTGAGCGGACAAGCATATACGGGCTTCTTCCCCGATAGCGCTGTCACTCCGCGGGGGATTGAATATTTTGTAAGACTGACAGGTACGGAGGAATCGATCACGAATCCTGAACTCAATCCTGAAGAGAATCCCGCCATCGTTCGGGTGAAAGTCGGAGCCCTCGTGACGTCGCTGCAATTTGAGCCCAGAAAATACAGAATGATTTCAGTTCCGCTGGATCTGGCCGATGCGGATCCTGAAGAACAGCTTGTTGACGACTACGGCCCGTACAATCAAACACGGTGGAGACTGTTCCGTTGGGAAGGTGACAGGAACGTCGAGCTTCCTGCCATTCAACATGACTTCCGTCCCGGTTACGCATTCTGGCTGATCACGTCGGATGGAAAACGCTTTGATGCAAAAGACGGAAAATCTGTGCTGTCGGGAATTCCTTTCAATATTCAACTCGTCCCGGGCTGGAATCAGATTGCGGCGCCGTTTGCATTTTCTGTTGATTGGGAAGAGATTGAAAACCACAATCTTGTTCAACGCCCTGTGTTCTGGAATGGTGATGAATTCGATCCTGATGTCGAGTTGCTTCATCCGTGGGAGGGATATTTTGTTCTGAACGATTCATCGCAACCGATCACGCTGTCTGTGCCGTCGTTTGAATCGACAGTCCGAAGGCCGAAGAACGCCCAGCCGTTTCCGTTGAAGAACGACGGAGACTACGTTTTGCAGCTTTCAGCATTTTCCGGAACGATGAAAGACAGCTACAATTATCTTGGATTTGTCGGGAATGCAACGCCGGAGTTTGACCGGCTGGATATTGTCGAGCCGCCGCCAATTGACGAGTATGTGAACCTTGCGATTGTCGAAAACGGGAGGAAATATCTCGGCAATTTCAAGCCGCAATCAGAGAGGGGGAATCAGTGGCGGGTTCAGATTGCTTCCACACAGTCTGATCAAACTGTGGCCGTTGCCGTTCGTGAAATCGGCCGACCGGTTGATGGCTTCAATACCTACATTCTCGATGAAGATGAATTTGCATACGTGCCGTTGGCAAACGGCTCGTTTTCCGTTCGTTCGGGTGCTGCAAACACCGTCCGTTCGTTCAGAGTGATTATCGGAACTCCGGAATTTGCCCGGGAGGCAAGCGGTGGCATTCCACTTGCCCCTGTGGAATATGTACTCGATCAGAATTACCCCAATCCGTTCAATCCAATAACAACTATCCGCTTCGCACTCAGCAAGCGAAGCGAGGTTTCGCTCTCTCTTTACAATCTGCTCGGGCAGAAAGTGAGGACGCTTGTCAGCGGAGAACAGACGACAGGAATCTACTCGGTGGTTTGGGACGGCTTGACGGACGGCGGCTCCCAGGCGGCGAGCGGAGTGTATGTGTATCGTCTCCGCGCCGGTGAATTTCAGGCAACCAGAAAACTCCTCCTATTACGGTGAACTGACAATGGAGAGATTCTACATGAAACCGACAATACTTGTACTTCTTGTTACCGTATTTCTGCTTGAGTCGTACGCACAACCGCAATCCGATCAGGAAGCACAGCTCATCAGTCAAACCGGGACGTTGAGCGTGATGCCGTTGTATCAGCGATGGTCAATGGACAGCGTTGCATTTGCCGAAGCAAGCTCGATCGTTTCCCTCTACTATCCCGTCAGCAGAGAGGCGAGCGTGTCGTTGCGGGGGGCTTTCGGATCGACATCAGGCGATATCGCGTCGCTTGGCGGAGTTGCGGATCTGGAACTTTCCGGAACGTATCATCTTGAATCTGCCAATCTCATGTTCAATCTCGGTATCGGGATTCCGAGCGGCAAGAAGGAATTGACGGCGGATGAGTTCGGCACGTCACTCGTCCTGGCGAACAGCCTGTTTCGATTTCAGATTCCTCATTTCGGTGAAGGGATTCGACTGTCTCCCGGCGTTGTGTGGGCAATGCCCATGAGCGAGGATGTTGTGCTCGGATTCGGGCTCACGTACCAGTATCGGGGGCGATTCGAGCCGTTGCAGAGTTTCGGGAAGTACGATCCGGGCGACGAAGTATCGGCAACCGCGGGATTCGAAGTCCGTATCGGCGACGTCTCCTCACTTTCCGGCGATGTCATCTACACACATTACGGAGTTGATAAACTGAACGATGCCGATTTCTTTTCGGCAGGGGACAAGGTGTTAGCTATATTGCAATACCGGACATTCTTCGATCTTGACGAGCTGGTTATTCATGGCACATACCGGACGAGGGCAAACCCGGATGTTGCTCTCGGCAGAATCCTTACGCCGTTGAAAGATCGGCTTGAGCCGGCGTTGGGCGAATTGTTTGTATCGTACACATCGGAATTCAGCAAGACTTTTTCGGCGCAATTCTCGCTTGAAGGACGGTTCTTTGAGTCAACTGCAGTTCCATTCTCCGGGTTCACGCTCGTCGAGATCGGGGTACAGCCGACATTTGTTCTTGCCGATGGTATTTCGCTTCCTCTGAGATTGAAGTACGTGTACGGGAATGTGACCAGCACAAGCGGGGCTCTTTCCGGTATCGAAGCCGGTGTCGGACTTGTCTTGAATTACTGAAATGAACCCTCACAGAAAAATTGACACGTGAGCAACCCGGTTTTCGAATTCTGTGCGGCAACTATCTCCCTGCGGCAATTCTTGTGCTTGTTGCAGCATCACAGGCGAATTCAGGAACCGTGATCGGCCGTCAAATCTCTTCAATCGAGATTTGCGGCTAACAAGGAAGTTCAAGTGAACAAGCTCCTATTTATCGCATCGTTGTTGACCCTGCCTGTTGTGGCAATCTATGCACAAACAAGCAGAGTGGATTTTTCCGCCTTTGGCATGGGCTTCGGAATTCTTCCCTCCTCCAACTCGCATATTATCGGCATCGCTGGCGAACCGGCCATCGGGAACCTTGAAGCTCAGAATACCCGTATCGAAAGCGGTTTTGTCAACAACGTCAACTTAGGAAATACAGGCCTCATCTTTGCCGTACAATCGGAGGTTGCAACACTCGGACGGTCTGTTGGAATCAGGATGTTTGTGCCTGCAAATCTTCAAACAACGGCAGAGAGTTTGTTCTACCGGAAAGGTGGCGAACAACCATTCAGCCGGATTGCGCTTGCAAGATCGGGTGACACACTTTCCGCGACAATTCCGGCAGTTGCCACAACGATCCGCGGAGTCGAGTACTACATCACCGCCGCTTCCACCCAAGGGCCGATTCGGTTTCCCGGTTTCGGCGTGGACACTCTACGGGTCAACATCGAGACCTTCGCGAGCCCTTCAACTTTCCGAAGTCGTGTTTACAGAATGATCTCTGTTCCGGTGGAATTGGCGAACCCTTCGCTTCTCTCGGTGTTAGGGGATGATTTCGGCAGCTATGATCCTAATGTATGGAGAGTATTCCGTTGGGAGAACAACAGGAATGTTGAGTTCCCGGACATTCGCGCACGGTTCACGCCCGGTGAAGCATTCTGGCTTGTTAGCCATGCAGCAAACGGTTTCGGGATAGAGAATGGGAAATCGGTTCCAACACTTCTGCCATTGTCAATCGTGTTGGATACGGGATGGAACCAGATCGCCAATCCCTTCGCATTTCGGGTAAGCATGAACAGTGTTTCACCAAGTGGCGATGTGAGCAATCTCTACTTCTATGATGCCGAAAGTCCGTACGTGCCGAACGTGAACGTACTGGAGCCGTGGGAAGGATACTTCATCGAGAACAGATCGGGTGAACAGGTTGTGCTGCAAGTGGCGCCGGTTGAAGCCTCGCCTTCTGTTCCGAAGCAAATCGAGCAGTCATTGTCCGGTAGTGACTTTATCCTGCAAATGTCGGCAGAACTGGAACAGTCTTCTCTGAAGGACATCCACAACTACGTCGGTTTTGTGGAGGGGGCTTTGCCTGGTGACGACATTCTCGACCAGCGCGAGCCGCCATCGATCGGGGATTATGTTCAACTGTCGATCGAAGACGGGAGGTCGTATCTCAGCAACTTCAAACCTCCGCAAACCGAGGGTGAGCAGTGGAATCTCAGTATATCATCAACCCTTCCGAATCGGCAGGTGAATGTGAGGCTCACAGAATACGGCTCCCGTCCCGAAGCATTCGACATCTACATACTGGACAGGGATGATTTCAATGCGATTCCGGTTTTGAACTCCCGGTTCGCCCTGACTCTGCGTGACACGCGCCGTTCATTAAAGCTGATTCTCGGAACGAAGGAATATGCTGAACAGAACAATGAAGGTATCCCGCTTGTGCCGCTCGCATATACGTTGGAACAGAATTTCCCGAATCCGTTCAATCCATCCACGACAATTCGCTATGCGTTGAGTAAGAGAAGCGATGTTTTGCTTTCCCTCTACAATCTGCTCGGGCAGAAGGTAAAAACACTCGTCAGCGGCGAGCAGAAGACGGGCACCTACAGCGTGGTGTGGGATGGTGTAACGGATAGCGGTTTTCCCGCAGCAAGCGGCGTGTACCTGTATCAGTTGCAGGCCGGTGAATACCGGGCAAGCAGAAAACTCCTTTTGCTAAGGTGATTTGCATGGAGAAACTGCCCATGACACCGAAGGTGTTTCAGCCGATTCTGTTTGTTGCCGCATCCGGCGTTGAGGCCCGGCTCGGGCTCGTTGTGAGTTACTGAGAATACCTTCCATGTGATTGTGGCGCGGGGGAGACAGTGTGCCGCATTTCGGAGGCTGGCGAAATCATCCGGTTGAGTGCGATTTCGCACACCGGCTTCTTCTTTCCCCTTTGTCGCAACAAGACGTTTTCGAATTCATCAACATACTTCTGAAAGGTGTGCAATGAAAGCAAAAGCCATTGCTTTGCTGATTGTTCTGTCGGTGGTCGGCGTGTTTGTCGCGGAAGCTCAGGTTCCGCGCTTCATTTCGTACCAGGGATCCCTCACCGATAGTACCGGGATGCCAAAGCCCGACGGCAACTACACGTTCACATTCCGTTTGTATGTCGATAGCACGGGCGGCACTCCACTCTGGACGAATCAACAAACGTTGCAACTCATGCGCGGCCTCTTCTCTGCACGGCTGGGTGGACAACTGGGATTCGAATCACTTTTCTCGGGATTGCGTTGGCTGAGTATTCAACTTGCGGGGGAATCCGAAATCACGAAACGCATACCCCTTGCTTCCACGGCTTACAGTTTTCGATCAGTTAAAGCGGACACGGCTTCTGTTGCCCTGAGCGCTCCGGCACAGCAGACTGTCGATAGCGCCCGCATTGCTGGCACCGTACCGGACAATGCGATCACTTCCGCAAAGATACTGAACGGGACGATACAACGGCTCGATGTTGCAGCAAATTTCAAATCTCCTCAAGCCGACTCGGCCGATTATGTCAGAAATCTTCCGCCAATCGACAGTGCCCGGATTGCGGGAACGGTTCCCGATAACGCCATAACTTCTGCGAAGATTCTGAACGGGACGATTCAACGGCTCGATGTCGCGGCAAACTTCAAATCTCCTCAATCCGACTCGGCCGATTATGTCAAGAATCTTCCGCCAATTGACAGCGCTCGCATAGCCGGGACCGTGCCCGATGACGCCATAACTTCTGCAAAGATTCTAAACGGGACGATTCAACGAGTGGATGTGGCAACGAATTTCAAGGCGCCCCTTTCCGATACATCGGATTTCGTCAGAACAGCTCCGCCGATTCCGGCCGGTTCGATCGACAGCAGCAAGCTCTCTGTAAACTCTGTCGTGAACTCAAGAATTCTCAACAATACGATTACCTCTACGAAAATTGCAGCGGGGCAAGTAGTGAAAGGGATTAATAGTGTGAGGGATGAACTTCGCCTTGTCGGGCGGGGATCGGCAACAGTAACAACCAGCAATGATACAATTTACATTGATGCTGCAGGCGGCGGCGGAAGCGGAATACAAGGGATTCAGAATACCAACAATACCTTGACAATTCTCAACCCGACGGGCCCGACTGCGACAATCAACGTGAGAGATCAGGGGATTGGAACACTGCAACTTACCGACAATGCCGTTGGTACGTCGAAAATTGCCGATGGAGCCGTGACTCAGTTAAAAATCGCTGCGGGTGTCGTACTTCCTCCGGGAGGCGCGGCTGGCGGCGACTTGACGGGAGATTTTCCAAACCCGACTATTGCGGCCAATGCCATCACCACCACTAAAATTCTGAACGGTGCAGTCACGCAGGCGAAAATTGCTGCCGGCGTTGCGTTGCCACCAAGCGGCACCGCGGGAGGTGACTTAACCGGAACGTACCCCAACCCAACCGTTGCGAACAGCGCCATCACCACTGCAAAACTCCTTGACGGAGCGGTGACTCAAGCGAAGATCGGTGCCGGTGTGACTCTGCCGCCGGGTGGGGCTGCGGGCGGCGATTTGACGGGAACATATCCCAATCCCGTGATTACCACAAATGCGGTAACGTCTGTCAAGATCCTCAACGCGGCCGTCACCAACACGAAAATCGCTGATGGGGCAGTTGGCACAACAAAAATTGCGGATGCTGCCATTACTCAAGCAAAGATCGCAGCGGGAGTAGTCTTGCCACCGGGTGGTAATGCGGGAGGCGATCTGACGGGTACGTATCCAAATCCTACGATTGCCGCAAATGCGGTAACTTCCGCCAAGATAATAGATGGCGCTGTTACGCAGTCAAAGATCGGAGCCGGGGTTACGCTGCCGCCAAGTGGAACGGCAGGCGGTGATTTGACCGGAACCTTTCCTGCTCCTGTTATTGCAACAAACGCAGTCACATCGGCCAAAATTCTCAATGGCGCTGTCACTCAGGCAAAGATCGCGGCAGGCGTAACTCTGCCGCCGAGCGGAAATGCAGGAGGGGACTTGTCCGGTACCTATCCCAATCCTGTGGTCAAAGGATTGTTCAACAGGGCCATTGCAGATTCAACGCCGTTTCACAATCAGGTGCTGAAGTGGGACAACAAAATGCTTCAGTGGATTCCGGGAAACGACGAGATCGGGGGATTCGGTACAGTGACCAGTGTTGCGGCGGGAACTCCGGGTACGCCAACGGGAACCAGCGGCCTGACATTTTCTCCGAATCCGATCACAACAACCGGCACGCTTGCAATCGCAACTGCCGGCGTTGACAGCTTCAAGCTTGCCTCAAATTCGGTGACATCTGCGAAGATTGCCGATGGTTCGATTCTCTTTCAGGATATCGGGCAGAATGGCGCCGCTGCCGGACAAGTGATGAAATGGACAGGCTCGACGTGGGCCCCCCGTAATGACTCCGTCAGCAGCGGAATAACTGGAACCGGCGCAAACGGACGCGTGGCATTTTGGACTGGAGCAACCTCGATGTTCAGCGACAGCAATTTATTCTGGAACAACAGCCTTGCACGACTCGGTGTCGGAACGACTGCACCCTACACACAACTCACCCTATCGAACACATTAGGATTCAAGAACAGTACCGCTCCGATGACCTACATCTTCGAGTCCGGCTCAACAAACCCCTCGCGGTTGGTTGCGGCGCATTCACCGGCGTTTGCGGCGTGGGGACTTGCGTACAACGATGTTACCGATCAGATGATCTTTCAACAGAGCAACACTCTCCCGGCAGTATCGGTCGGAATTTCCAGCCTTTCCCTCGGTATCGGCACGTCAACTCACGAAGGGGCACTTGATGTACGAGGCGGCACTGTTGTGCAGAATACCAGCGCGACGAACTCCAACGACATCACCATCAAGCGGCCGGGGAGTGTCTCGCCTTCGAATGTCCGGTTCGTACTGTCGCAACGCTCGACAAACAGGGATTTCTGGATTTTTGGAGAAGATGGGACGGGGCTGTTCAGGAATTTTGTCGGATTCAATTACTCTGCAAACAGAGTTTCATTTCCGGCAGACTCAAACACGTTGCTGATTGATAATGTGTTTCAGAGTGTCGGAATCAGAACGTCAAGTCCGACAGCTGCGCTTGATGTGAACGGTGGCATTCGTGCACGGCTTCTCAGCACAGGAACGGGCGCTTCCGTTTTCGTGGATGTGGCAGGAAATCTGCTGCAATCAGGGTCCAGTATCCGGTACAAGAAGAACATCCGCCAGCTCGAACCCTCGTCTGTGCTTGACTTGAATCCCGTGCGTTTCCAATGGAAATCGACAGATGAAGAAGATGTCGGGTTGATTGCAGAGGAGGTCGTGAAGGTCGTGCCCGATCTTGTCTTTCATAACAACGAAGGAACTCCTGAAGGCGTGAAGTACGACAAGCTTGCTCTCTACCTGCTGAACGTTATCAAGGATCAACAAAAACAGATTCAGGAATTACAGTCGGCTGTCAAATCTCTCCAGTCATCATCTTCGCTCGGTGCCAAATGAGGATGGTTGAGTGAACATGTTTGCCGACAATATGAATTGTCCGGGGCGCTGATCACGCGTGCAACTGCGATTCTCTTCTTACACACTCGAACTTCGTCATGCGTTTACAGTTTCAACGTATTCGCGCACGACTACTCCTGTAATGATTGTGGAGGCGGAGGAGGAGGGCATTATCGGCTACGGTGAGGCCTCGATGCCGCCGTATCTGGGCGAAACTCCCGAATCGGCAACTACATTTCTTTCACGAGTTGATCTGGATAAATATGCGAATCCTGCTGCCTTTGATGATATTCTGAAGGGTATTGATGCAATCGCTCCCGGTAATCATGCAGCAAAGGCTGCAGTCGACATCGCATTGCACGATTGGCTCGGCAAGAAACTCGGGTTTGCGTGGCATCAGGCGTGGGGACTTGATCCGTCAAAGACACCTGTGACGACTTTCACGATTGGTATTGAGAGTGATAAGGATCTCCTCCGGCAAAGGGTACGTGAGGCTGACACCTTCAAAGTCCTAAAAGTAAAATTGGGGAGTAAGAACGACACGGATATTGTCACGTCAATTCGGCAAGTAACGGACAAACCGTTGCGAGTTGATGTGAATCAGGGATGGAAGAACAAGGAGAAGTCTCTGGAAATGATACAATGGCTTTCAACTCAAGGTGTCGAACTTGTTGAACAGCCTTTGCCAAAAGAGATGATTGATGAACAGGCGTGGTTGAAGGAACGAAGTCCGCTGCCCATTATTGCGGACGAGGCAGTCTCACGCCTATCCGACATCGCAAATGTAGTGGGCCTCTATGATGGCATAAACATCAAATTGATGAAATGTACCGGCATGCACGAGGCGTACATGATGATTCTGCTTGCCCGGGCTCTCGACCTGAAAGTGATGCTCGGTTGCATGACGGAGACATCCTGCGCAATCTCGGCTGCAACGCAATTGTCGCCACTTGCAGATTACGCCGATCTTGATGGAGCGGCGCTCATCTCGAACGATCCGTTCGCTGGAACGACAATTGCTGAGGGCAAGCTTAACATGCCGGGGGGATTCGGAATAGGCGTTAGCCCGAAACACTAATCTCCGGTCGCCAATCCTCTTGCATCTCTCTTGACGGTTTTCAATATTGTTCACGCACACAACGCGATAGTCGAACGTCCCCGTTGAAATCAAATCATCATACACTACACACTATTTTCTAGGATACTGAACCATGGCAGACAAGACTCTTTCCGGCGAAATTTTTCATCCGACTGAGGAAGCAATCCGGCACGCGCATGTGAAAGATTGGGACAAAATGCGCGAGGAGGCGGAACGTGATTTAGAAGGATTCTGGGCGAAAGAGGCCAACGAGTTGCATTGGTTTCAACATTGGGATAAGGTGTTGGATGATTCGAAGAAGCCCTTCTTTCAATGGTTTGTCGGCGGAAAGACGAACATTGTGTACAACTGCCTTGATCGTCATGCCGAAACTGCACGGCGGAACAAGCTTGCTTTGTTGTGGGAGGGAGAGAAGGGAGAGTTTCGTTCGTTCTCGTATTTTGCGTTGCGACGCGAAGTCTGCCGCTTTGCCAACGTGTTGAAGAGTCTCGGCGTACAGAAGGGCGACCGCGTTACAATCTACATGGGGCGTGTACCTGAACTGCCCATTGCTATGCTTGCAGCAGCGCGTATTGGCGCAGTGCATTCTGTAGTCTACGGCGGCTTCACCGTCGAAGCTCTCGCTGAAAGAATTGAAGACAGCGAATCGAAAGTTCTGATCACCTGCGACGGTGCCTATCAGCGCGGCAAGATTGTTCCGCTCAAGCAAATCGCCGATGAAGCGGTTCAGCGGGCGGGAACGATTGAGAGTGTGCTTGTTGTGAAGCGTACCGGCGAGCCCGTGAACATGGAGCAGGGAAGGGATTTGTGGTATCACGAGTTGATGATGCTGCCGATTGCAAACGGCGCCTGCCAGATTGAAGTGATGGATGCGGAAGACCCGTTGTACATGCTTTACACATCCGGCACAACGGGAAAGCCGAAAGCCATTCTTCACACGCACGGCGGCTATATGGTCGGCACCTACACGACGCTCAAGTATGTGTTTGATATTCATGAAGAAGATCGTTTCTGGTGTGCCGCAGATCCCGGCTGGGTGACGGGACATAGCTACATTGTGTACGGCCCGCTACTGAATGGGGCGACATCGTTCATGTATGAAGGGGCGCCAACGTATCCGTACCCCAATCGTTGGTGGCAGATGATCGAGAAGTACGGCATCAACATTCTCTACACGGCACCGACGGCGATTCGCGGCCTGATGCGCTTCGGCGAGGCGTGGCCCAACCGGCATGACTTGTCGTCGTTGCGACTTCTTGGTTCCGTCGGCGAGCCGATCAATCCCGAAGCGTGGAAATGGTATCACCGCGTCATCGGCAAAGGACGATGCCCGATTATGGATACGTGGTGGCAAACCGAGACTGGAATGTTCATGATTACTCCGATGCCGTGTGTGCCGTTGAAACCCGGCTCCGGTACCCGGCCTTTCCCCGGGTTGAAGATGGATATTTTGAGTGAAGAAGGAAAACCCGTGAAACCGAACGAAGAAGGTTTCCTCGTCATCAAAACACCGTGGCCTGCAATGCTTCGCACACTTTACAAAGACCCCGAACGCTACGTGCAACAGTACTGGTCAAAATATCCAGGCATGTACATGACGGGTGATTCAGCGCGCCGCGACGAGGATGGCTACTACTGGATCATCGGCCGTGTTGACGATGTTATCAAAGTCTCAGGATACCGACTCGGTACGGCAGAGATAGAAAGTGCGCTCGTCAGTCACCACGCTGTAGCCGAAGCCGCTGCTATTGGATTGCCGCATGAAGTGAAAGGGAATGCGATTCACGCGTACGTCTTGCTTAAAGCGGGACAAGCGAAAGCCGACACGTTGGTCGAAGATCTGCGCCAGCACGTTTCCAAAGAACTCGGCCCCATTGCCAAACCCGAACACATCGAAATCGTTGATTCGCTGCCCAAAACACGCAGCGGCAAAATCATGCGCCGGGTGTTGAAGGCAAGAGCGTTGGGGCAGGATCCGGGAAATATTACGACGTTGGAGGAATGATCATGGGGCAAGAGTTGTAGGCTAACAAGACATAAAAACGACTATATTCTGGAGAATTCAGGCCGGTAGAGTCAGATGTACCGCCGGTTTTCAAGGACTGTGATATTACGTTGGCCAGAGTAATGGACCAATTGGGCATTGTCACAAGCGAATCATGAAAGGAAGGATTCTATGGAGAGGTTTTTTCGAGATGTTATCCTGATAGGTATCATTTTCTGCTCGACAAGACTCTATTCCCAGTGGGCACAGACCAACGGACCCTATGGAGGTGCTGTATATGCCCTGACGACTTCTGGGGAGACAATTCTCGCTGGATCAAGTGCTGGCGTGTTTCTCACGACCAACAACGGCGCGGATTGGGTGAAAGCCGCTGGTATGGCTAATTCGAGGGTATACACTTTTGCCGCATCTGGTGGGAACATTTTTGCAGGTACGGGCGATGGGGTCTATGTTTCAAGCGACAACGGCAGAGATTGGACTTGGACTGGTGGGCCGCCTTTTACGGTGGTTTATACGCTCGCTGCATTGGGTTCCAACCTTTTTGCGGGAACTGGGGGTGGAGGTGTTTTTCTCTCGACCGACAACGGTACAAGTTGGACAAGCGTAAACACGGGGTTGACGAACACCCATGTCAGAGCCTTGGCAGTTTTGGGGACGATCTTGTTTGCGGGAACCGCGGGTGGAGGTGTCTTTCGTTCGACCAATAGCGGTATGGCCTGGATCCAGGCAAATAACGGCCTAACGAATGACTATATTTATTCCTTAGCAGTTTCAGGAAGCAGCTTGTTTGCGGGCTCAGGTGGTATTTTTCGATCAAATGATAGCGGTGCGACATGGACACAGTTGTCTACGATCGGGGGGGGGTGTCTCCTTGCCTCCGGTTCTAGTCTCCTCGCAGGGTCAGCCAACGGATTGTGGTCTTCGAATGATAGTGGGGGAACCTGGATCCGAATTGGCTTTCAAAACTCTTCGGTTCTCTCCCTCGTTAAATCCGGCGAGCATTTATTCGTCGGGACTGGTACTAAAGGAATATTCCTGTCGACGAGTGGAGGGAGAGACTGGGTTCGAGCCAGTTCAGGGTTGACAAATCCTTTTGTTGGCTCCTTAGCGGTTTCTGGAACAAATCTCTTCGCAGGCACCTATACTGGAGGAGTTTTTTTATCCACAAACACTGGTTCAAGTTGGAATCCCGTTAACAGTGGGCTTTCAAACTTATTCATTAACGATCTTGCCGTTTCCGGATCCAATATCTATGCCGCCACAGGGGCGGGGCCTTTTCCCGGGGGAGTGTATCTTTCCACCAACAACGGAACGAGTTGGAATCCCCTTGACAGTGGATTGACCAATCGATTTGTCAATGCCCTGGCCATTTATGGCACGAACTTATTAGCTGGAACAATTGGTGGTATTTTTCTTTCCACCAACAACGGAACGACTTGGGGATTTCTTAGTACTGGCCCAGATAGCGTGCTATCGCTCGCCGTCGCTGGACAGAACATTGTTGCTGGCAGTCTCGGAGGCGTTTTTCTATCAACGAATGGGGGAGCAAGCTGGAGGCAGACAATATGGAATGTTTATGATGTTTCCCTTGCCGCTTCCGGCACAACCGTCTTTGCCGGAACAGAGTGGGGCACCTTCCGTTCGACGAATGCTGGCGAGACCTTTTACCTAAGTAACACAGGGCTGGAGAACCTTACAGTCCAAGCTTTCGCTCTTTCCGGGCCCCATGTCTATGCAGGGACCTCATCCGGGAATGTATTCCTCTCGACGAACAACGGCACGAGTTGGACTTTTGCTGTCGGGCTTGCGCCTGTAAATGCTTTTGCAATTTTTGGCGCGAGTCTCTTTGCGGGCACAACTGACGGTATATTTTTCTCCCCTAGCATGGGTTCACTCTGGATTGAAGCAAACGGTGGTCTGGCAAGCGTATCAGTTAGCAAACTAAGTGTTTCTGGCGCGACTCTTTTGGCAGGGACCGAGGAGAATGGCATTTTTTCTACCACAGACAATGGCGTAACCTGGGAAAACGCCAGCATTGGATTGACAGATTCACGCGTTCGAGATTTAGTTGTTCTTGGGTCGGATATCTTTGCAGCAACACTCGCTGGTGTTTGTCGGTCAACAAATCAAGGTGCGACCTGGAGTCCTGTCGGCCCTGCCTTCTGGAGTACAATCAATTGTCTATCTGTTAATGACAGTCTTCTGTATGCGGGGACTCAAGGAGGGGGGGTCTTGGTATCAAGCAACTTTGGGGCAGACTGGACTCCGATCAATTCAGGTTTAGCGAACCTTTATGTGAATTCACTCGCAAATTCAGGGTCAAGGCTTTTTGCGGGGACGGCGGGTGGTGGAGTTTTCCTCTCAACCGACGCAGGAATGAACTGGACACAGGTCAATACGGGTTTGAGCACTCTAGTCATTTCACGTCTAGCTGTTAAAGGCACAAGCGTTTTTGCCTCGGGGTCCTTACTTCTATTTCGTTCAACTAACAACGGAGCCAGCTGGGCTCAAATAGGTTTTGGACCGGAATTCCATGCTACATGTTTTGCTATAGAAGATACTAATCTATTCATGGGGTCATTAAACGGTGTTCTACTCTCTACAAACGATGGCGCCAACTGGACTCAGGTTAACACAGGTTTGCCAAACGATATTTACATTGCCAGTGTTGCAGTTCAGGTAAGCACACTTTTTGCAGCAAGTCGTCTATCAGTTGTGTGGAAACGACCAATATCAGAAATGATCACATCACTGGGAGTGATGTCCAATACTGAGTTGATCCATTTTGGCCTGGAGCAGGCCTACCCGAACCCCTTCAATTCAACAACTACTTTTCAGTTTCGTATTCCATTCAAGTCTCCTGTATCAATAAAAGTGTTCGACGTATTGGGAAGGGAAGTATCGACAATTGTATCAGAGGAGCTACCCTCTGGTACATATGTAAGACAATGGGATGCTGGAAAGATAGCGACCGGTGTGTATTTCTGCACTCTAAAAGCAGGGTCTTTTGTAACAACTATTAGAGTCGTGCTGCTGAAATAATCTGGAACCAAACTTTCTTATCTGCACCTGGAAGCATCTACATACATGTCCCCATCCCAACTCATCAAAATCTGGATTGACCGCTTCAACGCCGCCGACGTGAATGGCTTGATGGAATTATACGCCAAGGATGCCGTCAACCATCAGGTTGTTACGCAGCCATTGAAAGGCAAAGCCGAAATCAGGAAGTTGTTTGAAACGGACTTTGCCCGCGCAAAGATGGTCTGCATTCCGGTGCAGATACATGAGGCGGGCGATTGGGCAATTCTCGAATGGCGTGACCCGCTGGGCTTGCAGGGATGCGGTTTCTTTGAGATCGAGAATAATCTGATCGTGTTTCAACGAGGATACTTCGATCAGCTGACGTTCTTCAAAATACAAGGCATCCCGATTCCTAACGACTATCTTGATGTACCAAAGTCGTGACGTCTCTCAACTACATAAGTCTTGGACTTCTTCCTCTCGTCGCAATCCTTATCAACGACACAGGTTCGCCGCATCCTGTGCCCGAACAATCCGCTCCACGACAATCCCAATATATCTGGACCCGGCTGACTGCAAACGCCGGATTTTCCCAAAGCTACAACTATCAGATGTTCGCCGACGGAGAGTACATTCGGGTGTTTCACCCGTCGGGTGTATGGGAATCATCCGACGGGAAATCGTGGCGACAAACCTCACTCACCAACATCGTCATGAATCAGGCTTTTCTCGACTACGTTGAATTCAAGGGGGCCGTCTATGCGCTTGGAACATTTGAGGGGAATATTGAGAGATTCACACAAACCTCTCAGATTGCCCGGACAACGGACTTCAAGAACTGGGAAATTCTTGCGGCGGAATCGAATCTCCCAAAACGATTCTTCTATCATCCTTTCGTATTCCAAGACAAGATCTGGATCATCGGCGGGGGAGATACTGCGGGAAGCTATGCCGACGCGTGGGTATCAACAGATGCCGTTCGCTGGACAAAGGTCGCCGACAACCTTCCCTTCGGGACAGAAGGGGGAAAGAGATTTGTCGTTTTCAAGAATAAACTCTACATGCTCAGGCATGATGTCTGGGTGTCCTCCGACGGTGTGGAATGGACAATGCTCACTCCGAATATCGCACAAGGAGACATCTTTGGATATTCGGTGGAGGTTTTCGACGACAAGATTTGGCTGATCGGTTGCAGCCGAAATGGCAGGTTCCGGAGCGAAGTTCTCTACTCATCAGACGGCATTACGTGGAAAGAAGAGCGCGCTCCCTGGTCGCCTCGCGGCGCGACCGCAACTTGCATTTTCCGGAATCAGATTATTATGACGGGAGGAAAATACGGCGGGCCCGGTATCGGCGGCCAGACGGAATTCGTGTACAGCAATGACGTGTGGGCGATGAAGAAACAATGAATGCGTTCGAGCTTGTGAAAGCAATTGAACTCGCCCTTGCTGACAACTGGGAGGAAGCCCACCGCATTGTCCAAAACTACGACGATGAATTTGCCTGCTGGATTCATGCCGTTCTCCACAAGATTGAAGGCGACGAAGGGAACAGCCGCTATTGGTATCGGCGGGCGGGGAGGGAGTTTTCTCATTTCGACTCAACGAATTCTGAACTCGAACGAATCAAAACCATCCTGACAAAGCAAACCTGATGTCACCACAGCTTCAAACTTTGGTTGCAGAGATAGATGCTTGCTCCGGGCAGGCCAAATCACTTCTCGGCAGCAGCAATAAATCCCATCTAACAAAACGTCCGGCGAACGGCGGTTGGTCGGCTGTTGAATGTGTAAAGCATCTTACACTGACCACAGATCTCTATCTCAACCTTCTTCCTCCGCTTATTCAACAAGCAAAAGAACAAGGCAAAATCGGCGACGGTCCCTACAAAATGGATTGGAAGGGGAGACTGTTGAAATGGATTTTAGAACCTCCGTATCGAACAAAGGTCAAGACAATACAATCACTTGAAGTAGTTACAACTGAATCACCGAAGGAAGTTCTTGCTGAATTTCTTGCTGCACAATCTCGTCTAAGGGAAACCTACGAGTCGGCAAACGGAGTCGCTCTCGACAAAGTGGTAATGCGTTCGCCGTTCAATGAACGGATGAAGTACAATTTGTATTCATGCTTCTGTGTGATTCCGGCACACCAACGAAGGCATTTGTGGCAAGGGGAACAGGCTTGTCTGCGGGTGCAGTAGCAAACTAACAAGGAGGGGATATGAACTGGAAAATCATCCTCACGCTCGCGTTCTTCGGCATTGCAATGGGAACGGCTTCTCTATTCGGACTAACCGAACGTATCGAACCTTTGCTTTGGCTGCTGATTGCATTCTTTGCGGCATACTGGATTGCGAAACGCCGTGCGCCGAAGCCGTTTCTGCACGGACTTTTATCCGCAGTAGCGATGGGTGTGTGCAACTCGGTGGTTCAGTCCGCATTCTTCGATCTGTACAGAGCAAACAACCCGACGGCGGCAAAAGGCTTCAGCCAGATTCCCGACGCAATCCCCGGGAAATACTTCATTCTGCTCATTGGTCCGGCAATCGGGCTTACGTACGGACTCGTTGTCGGGCTGTTTGCCGTTGTCGCTTCGAGAATGATGAGAAAGCGTGCAACCTAGAGATCTGGACGAGAAGTACCATCTCTTAGGCGAGATCTCCGGGAATGTTTCCGATACGAAGCTGTTCATCTTTGAATGCGAGCTTTCGTCCACGTCTCTAGCCAGTCTTGTTTCAAATATCGGAATGCCCGTTCCCGAATCTGACAAATCCATCAACCTAATTGTCTAACCATCCTCTCGACCATCATTTTAGCTGTTTTTTTCTTCACATCCGCTTGAAGTTGTTTCGGCATAGATGTTGAAATTTACATCATTGTTTCTGTTCTAGCCCGTTTTTCGTATATTTTTAGCGTTCTTCACTCTTCAATCGGAGTTCATGGATATCGTAGCGCTCGTTGACGTTCTTGTAGTGGCAATGCCCCTGCTCTATGCGTTATTAGTGGGGATCTACGCAGTTTCGTTTTTTCTCAACCTGGCGTCCATCACCCGCCTGAAAACTCCTGCTCTGGTTTTCACAGTCGGGCTTCACGTCGTCTACATTGCAATCCGTACAGTTGCTTTTGACCATCCACCGATCACAACAGTATTTGAGATTATGACGATGCTGGCCGTCTGCATTTCGATTGCATACACGTACATCGAACTGCGGACAAAGGCAAGCAATACAGGAATGTTTATTCTCCTGTTGGCCTTTGTGTTTCAGCTTGTTTCTTCTCTCAACATCAGAGACTTGACAGAAATTGCGCCAATCCTCAGAAGCCGTCTGCTTGGTTTCCATGTCTCGACTGCATTGTTAGGCTATACGGCAATCTCGCTTTCCGCCGTGTACGGCTTTCTGTATCTGATGTTGTACCGCGAAATCAAATCATCAAGCTTCGGTCTGATCTACAACAAACTGCCCAACCTTGAGATGCTTGAGAAGATGAGCAGTAAGTCCGAGATTTTCGGTTTCATCATGCTCACCGTTGCGATTGCCATTGGGTTGATTTGGCTCCCCAAGGCGTTCGACAGTTTCTCTTATCTCGATCCGAAACTGATCGGAACAATGACGGTGTGGGCATTGTATGCAATCAGTCTTGCGGCAAAACGGAAATTAGGGTGGCAGGGGCGCAAGATGATGATCGTTTCCCTCATTGCCTTCGGGTTTGTGTTTTTGTCGATGACGGTGATAAACATGTATATGAGCGGCTTTCACAGTTTCTATTGAAATGAACCTTCTTTCCATAGGCATAAGTCACAACACTGCATCGCTCGACATTCGCGAAAGAATGTGGATGTCAAACGATGAAGTGAAGGAAGCATTGAAGCAGTTGAAGGAAAAGTACTTCAACGAAGCGATGCTTGTGTCGACCTGCAACCGCACGGAGTTGTACGGGCTCACGCCTGATACACAAGTGGACGATGCCGGATTGAAGACATTCCTGATTGATTTCAAGGGCGCGTCGGGAATTGTAACGCCGAATCACTTTTACGGCAGTCTTGCCGGCGGATCAGTCAGCCACTTGTTCAAAGTTGCGGCGGGGGTGGATTCGATGGTGATTGGCGATATTCAGATTCTCAACCAGGTAAAGGAAGCATTCAATCTTGCCACCGAAACGGGCGTGATGGGGCCTGTGATGAACAGGCTGATGCAGGCAACGCTGCACGTCGGGAAGCGTGTCCGGACGGAGACGTCCATTTGCGAAGGTGCTGTTTCCGTAAGTTATGCTGCGGTAGAATTGGCCAGCAAGATTTTCGCCGAACTGTCGAAGAAATCGGCCCTGCTGATCGGGGCTGGAGAAACCGGCGAACTGACCATGAAGCATCTGATCGGCAAAGGGATTGGAAGAATAAAAATAGCCAACCGCACGCGGGAAAAAGCCGAAGCGCTGATCACGTCGCTCAAAGCCTACACCATCGGCGAAGTGCTGGACTACGATCAGATTTCGGAAGCTCTCCGCACAGTGGATATTGTGATTACGTCTGTCAATAGTCCTGCCTACATAGTTCAGCCCGATCATGTCCGCAGCATGATGAAACAGCGCGCAAACAATCCTCTTTTCATTATTGATATCAGCGTACCGCGTAGCGTCGATCCATCATGCAACAAAGTGGAAAATGTGTTCGTGTACGATATGGATTCGCTGAGCGCTATTGTTGACAAGAATATTGAAAAGCGCAAAGCCGAGTTGCCGAAAGTGACCACGATCGTTCGAGAGGAAACGCTGGAGTTCTTCAAATGGCACAACTCGCTGCAAGTCGGCCCGACGATTCAGGAACTGACCTCCGCGATTGAATCGATCCGCCAGTTGGAAGTCGAGAGGAACATCAATCGCTTCAAGCCGGAGGATCGTGAACTCGTGGAAATGCTGACAAAACGTATCATCAACAAAATCCTGCACCAACCGATTACCAACTTGCGAAACGGGGCACAAAACGGCGCCCGGGGTTCCGAGACGGTGAACCGCATCAAAGCACTGCGCGATTTGTTCGGAATCGAAGAGAAGGATAGTCATGGCAGTTGACAGGATCATTATCGGAAGCCGGGGGAGTGAACTTGCCTTGTGGCAGGCACATTGGGTGCAAGGAGAGTTGCTGAAGCGGTTTCGCGATCTCGAAATCCGGATTGACAGAATCAAAACAAAGGGGGACAAGATTCTCGATTCACCTCTATCGAAAATCGGCGACAAGGGGTTGTTCACGCGGGAGATCGAAGAGGCGCTTCTCACGAAACAGATTGACCTGGCCGTCCACAGTCTGAAAGATCTCCCGACACAACTTCCCGACGGTCTCATGCTCGGCGCGATTTGCGAGCGTGAGGATGTTCGCGATGTGTTCATTCCTCATCCCGCCAACCAGGAAAGGACCCTGCTCAATCAGCCGCAACGGGCGAGAATTGCAACCGGAAGCTTGCGTCGGAAATGTCAATTGTTGAACCTTCGACCGGATTTTGAAATCATTGATATTCGTGGCAATCTCAACACACGAATGAAGAAACTCGAAGAGAGTGACTGGGCCGGAATGATACTTGCACGGGCCGGGGTTGTCCGGCTTGGTTGGGAGGCACGTATCGGCGAGAGCATTGATGCGGAGACGATACTTCCGGCAGTCGGGCAAGGAGCATTGGGTATCGAAATCAGAGTTGGTGATACGCGAACGGCGGAGTTTGCGAGATCCCTTCATCATCATATCACTGCACAAGCGGCATTGGCTGAGCGTGCGTTGCTGCGAAAGCTCGAAGGCGGCTGCCAGGTGCCGATCGGAACATTCGGTCGGGTTGATGCTGAAAAGAATGAACTGAAGCTTGACGCGATTGTCGGATCACTCGACGGCAAAACAATCGTGCGAGGTAAAATGCACGGAAGTGTTTCGTCCGCTGAAAACATCGGCTCGAAGCTCGCGGAAACACTGCTCGCCGGAGGCGCTGATCGTATTCTTGATGCAATCCGATCGACAGCGAGCGCGGACAAGGTTGGCGGGGCATAGCTGACTCCATGAGTCTTCACGGCAAGACAATTCTGATTACCCGCCAGCGCGAGCAGTCGGGTGAGTTTGTGGCCGAGATTGAAAAGCGGGGAGGTCGTGCTGTTGTCATTCCGATGATACACATCTCCGACCCGGAAAGTTGGAAAGAATGTGACGAAGCGTTGGATCATCTTTCTGCATATCATGCAATCGTCTTCCCAAGTGCAAATGGTGTTGAGGGTTTTTTTCGGAGAGTTGAACAACTCGGGATTGATCCGCCGACCTTGGCAAATACCGATATCTTCCCTGTCGGCGAGAAGACGGCTGAAGAGATTGAGAAACGCGGCCTTCGAGTCTACCACATACCCGATGAATTTTCGGCTGATGGATTGATTGAATATTTCAGGCAACAGCAAGTAGACGGGAAGCGCTTCTTGCTCGTTCGGGGTAACCTTGGCAAGGATGACCTCAGGCAAGAACTTGTACATATGGGTGCCGAAGTTGATGCCGTTGAAGTGTACAGTACCGATCCGCCCGGTGAGCCGGCAAGACAAGAATTGAAGCAATGCCTTGGCGGAGGATGTGACGTCGTGACATTTGCCAGCCCTTCTGCCGCGAGACATTTCTCTTCGGTTATCAGTGCGGTTGATTTTAGTCGTGTATCGCAGAAAACGCAAATTGCAGTTATCGGTCCCACAACTCGTGACGTCGTGGAACGGCTTGGATTTCACGTCGGTATAGAAGCGAAGGAATCCACGAGCAAAGGGCTGGTTGAGGCAATAGACGAATATTACCGGAACCACAACGAACAATAGGATTTCATGAACGACTTGTTTCTTCGAGCATGCAAGCGACAAAAGGTTGAACGAACGCCCGTTTGGATGATGCGGCAGGCAGGACGCTACTTGCCGCAGTACCGTGCAGTCCGTGCCAAATCCGATTTCTTGACGATGTGTAAAACCCCCGAGCTTGCAGCAGAAGTGACGGTACAACCGGTTGACATCATTGGTGTTGACGCGGCAATCATCTTCTCCGACATTCTTGTCATCCCCGAAGCAATGGGGCTGCATTTGGAGATGGTGGAGTCGAAAGGCCCGAAGTTTCACAATCCGGTGAGAACGAGTGAAGATGTTCATGCACTTGCGATACCCGATCCGGAGAGGTCACTTCGCTATGTGATGCAAGCGCTTGAAACAACGAAGCGCATTCTCGGAGGAAGAGTCCCGTTGATCGGTTTCTCCGGCTCTCCGTGGACACTCGCCGCATACATGATTGAAGGGTCGGGAGGAAAGGAGTGGAAATATGCAAAACGCATGATGCTCGACGACCCTGAGTTGATGAAAGAATTGCTGGGCAAACTTGCCGACTCGGTATGTATTTATCTCGAGGCGCAGCTTGCCGCGGGTGCCGATGCAGTGCAAATATTTGATACGTGGGGCGGCGTGTTGACGCCGGATCAATACAAACGGTTTTCACTTGAATACATCCATCAGATTGTGTCCAAGTTGCATCGGAACGGGCAGCCCGTTATTGTATTCTCCAAAGGCGCCAACCATTCTCTGAAAGAAATTGCTGATATCGGAGCCGATGTCGTTGGTCTGGATTGGACGATTGACATGGCAGAAGTTAGAAAGTTCATTGGCGACAAAGTAGCGCTTCAGGGGAATCTCGATCCGTCGACGTTGTACTCTTCTCCGGAATCAATTCGTCACGAAGTGAAATCAATCTTGCGCAAGTTCGGGAAAGGAAGCGGGCATGTGTTCAATCTCGGTCACGGCATTTTCCCTGATGTGCCGGTGGAACATGCACAAGCATTTGTGCGGGCAGTGAAGGAAGAAAGTCCGCAATATCACTCTTGAAAACCTGAGCGATGTTCAATCTTCATACATCGGATTCGATGCCCCCGCTGGGTGAACGGGCGCGAGCGTATTTCGAGCAACTCCAGCAAACACTCTGTGCCGGACTCGAATCGTTCGAACAGGAGAAGCGTTTCTCTGAAGATCATTGGGAACGGGCTGATGGACGCCATCCCGATCAATCAGGCGGTGGTGGACTGACGCGCGTTCTTGAAGGCGGAAAGGTGTTCGAGAAGGCGGGAATTCTAACGTCAACCATATTCGGCGGGCTGCCCGAATCACTTGCGATGAAGATGAATGTTCCGCCGACTGAATTTTACGCCACAGGTGTTTCGCTTATCGTTCATCCGCTCAACCCGATGGTGCCGACAGTGCATGCAAATTTCCGCTACCTCGAGCAAGGGAACGGCGACAGTTGGTTCGGAGGCGGCACGGACTTGACGCCGTACTATCCTTACGACGAAGATATCAAGCATTTTCACTCTGTCTTGAAGAAAGCGTGCGATGCCAACGGAGCTGGGTACTATCGGAGCTTCAAAAAATGGTGCGATGAATACTTCTTCATCAAGCATCGGGATGAGGCGCGTGGTGTCGGCGGGTTGTTCTTCGACTACTTGCGCGGCGATACGGAACATTATTTTGATTTTGTGAGAGCAGTCGGCGGGGCCTTCCTTGAGGCCTATCTTCCCATTGTCAGGAAGAGGATGAACGAGCCCTGGGGAGATCGTGAACGTGCCTGGCAGGCGCTTCGACGCGGCAGGTATGTGGAATTCAATCTTGTGTATGACCGGGGAACGACTTTCGGCCTTGAAACCAAGGGGAGAATCGAATCGATCCTCGTGTCGATGCCGCCGAAAGTGGAGTGGCATTACAACATACATCCGGAGCCGAACTCACGCGAAGCGAAACTGGTTGAAATGTTGAAGTCGCCCAAAGATTGGATTTCGTAGTCAGAAGGTAAAGACAATCTCCTATCACATGAAACAGGAAAAGCCGGTTGGAGTAGTTCTTCTGCAGTTGGGCGGTCCCGACTCGCTCGAAAGCGTAGAGCCGTTTCTCTATAACCTCTTTTGCGATCCCGATATTATCGACCTTCCGCTTGCGTTTCTTTTTCGTGAACGGCTGGCGAAGTTCATATCTGCAAAGCGTGCCCCGAAAGTCCAGGACTTGTACAAGCATATCGGCGGCAAGTCGCCGATCCTCAAACTGACCAACCGGCAAGCACGGGCGTTGGAACTGGAGCTGCGCAAATCGATCACTGCAAAAGTGTATGTCGCAATGCGCTACTGGCATCCGTTGACGGATGAAGTTATTGAACAGATCAAAGCGGACGGGGTTGCACGTGTGGTGTTGCTTCCGTTGTACCCGCACTATTCGCGATCAACGACGGGGTCGAGCGTCAACGAATGGAACAGGGTTCTTAAACGTCTTCATTGCAACGGGTTACAGACGAGCTTGGTCGAACACTATTGTGACCATCCCCTCTACATCAAGGCGCTGGTGAACAATATCAATATTGCGTTGAAGCGTGTGGAGGCTCCCGATCGATCAAAAGTGCATCTTGTGTTCAGCGCACACGGTACGCCGATGAAGTTGGTAAAGGAGGGAGATCCCTACTCGCATCACATACGAAAGACTTATCAAGCTGTTGTCGAGGAGGGAAAATTCGGTTTGCCGCATCATTTGTGTTTTCAGAGCAAAGTCGGGCCGCAGAAGTGGCTCGAACCGTCGCTCGACGGAACGATTGAGCGGCTCGCTGCCGAGAACGTCTCGCACATTCTTGTTATCCCTGTCGCATTTGTGTCCGATCATATCGAAACACTCTCCGAAATCAATATGGAGGGAAAGCAAGAAGCAAAGGAGATGGGTATATGGTACTTTGACATGATGCCGGCGTTGCATACGAACCCGCTGTTCATTCAGGCTCTCGCGGATGTTGTTTTGAACGAAGTGAATGTATGAGTTACAACGTGGTTGTCGTTGGCGCCGGTATATCCGGTTTGACAGCCGCATACTGGCTTCATAAAGCCGGAATAGATGTTACTGTTCTTGAGAAGAACAATGCGGCCGGAGGCACGATGCGTACCTTGAGTGAAGACGGCTGGCTGATTGAAACCGGACCGAACAGCGCCCTTGAAACAACACCGCTCTTCAACGAGATGTTCGAGGGGCTGGGGATTCTGAATGAACGGTTGTATGCCGACGAGAGATCGAACAATCGCTACATTCTCCGTGACGGAAAGCTGCAAGCGCTGCCAATGTCACCGGGGGCGTTTCTGGGAACATCCTTATGGAGCGTTGGGGGGAAGTTACGGCTCCTGAAAGAACCTTTCATTGGCAAGGCTGAGAAAGAAGAAACAATTGCAGAATTTGTCGAGCGGAGGCTCGGCCGCGAGTTTCTTGACTACGCGATCAATCCCTTCGTCGCCGGTGTCTATGCCGGAAATCCCGAGCAGTTGAGTGTGCGTGCGGCATTCCCGAAACTCTATGCTTTGGAAGAAAAGTATGGCGGACTTATAAGGGGTATGATCAAGGGGGCAAAGGAGCGCAAACAGCGGGCAGAGAAGGCGAAAGATCGAGCAAGGATGTTTTCGTTTTTGAACGGGATGGAGACGTTCCCGCAGGCGATTGGCGCCCGGCTCGGTGATCGGCTCCGGCTTGGTCGCGAAGTGCTTTCTGTTTCACGCAACGACAATTTCGCGATTGCCCTTGTCGAAAGTGGACGTGAACGCTCAATTTCTGCTGATGCCGTCATTGTCGCAACTCCTGCATCGACAGCAAGCGGAGTTATCAAACAACTTGGCGGGTCCCTTTCTTCTTCCCTCAACCAAATCTACTATCCTCCAGTCGCTGAAGTATTTCTGGGTTTCCGCAGGGAACAAATCAAACGATCGCTGGATGGATTCGGGTTTCTCGTTCCTGCGAAAGAACAGAGGAAAATTCTCGGAACAATATGGTCGTCTGTCCTGTTTCCTGGGCGTGCCCCGGAAGGACATCTGGCGATGACGACATTCGTGGGCGGCTCACGTCAGCCCGAGTTGTGTGATCGGGATGATACAGAACTTGTCAAGATGGTGACTACGGAGTTGAAGGCGTTAATGAATGTTGCCGGCGATCCCGTTTTCTCGAGGATTGTTCGATGGCCGAAGGCCATTCCACAGTACAATCTTGGATACGATAAGATTGTTCAAGAAATGGAGAGGTGTGAGTACAACAATCCCGGTCTGTACTTCTGCAGCAATTTCAAAGGGGGAATTGCTGTGGGGGATTGCGTTATGAACGGGAAGAAGGTTGCGGAGAAGATTCTTTCATTGCGGGATGGCAATCCTGTTGCAGCATGAGTAGCGAGCAAATATGACTATCACGAGGAGATAACAATGCAAACAACACTTGTTCCGGGCATGTCTTCACGAACAAAAACCGAACCGTTCAAGCGATTGCGGCGAACGCGAATGACGGAAGCGTTGCGGTCAATGGTGAGGGAAACAGAACTCGCGAAGAACGATTTTATCTATCCGCTTTTCGTCGTGGAAGGAAACAACTTCAGGAAAGAGGTTTCGTCAATGCCCGGCGTGTATCAGATGTCGGTAGATCACATTGTGCGGGAATGCGTAGATGTAAAGAAATTGGGGATACCGGCGGTGATCCTGTTCGGAATCCCGAAAGAAAAGGATGAAGTCGGGTCGGGAGCATACGATGAGCTTGGAGTTGTTCAACAGGCGACAAGGGCTATAAAACAAGAAGTACCGGAACTCGTCGTGATTACTGATGTCTGCTTGTGTGAATACACCTCCCACGGACATTGCGGCATCGTCCGCGGGAATGAAATCGTCAATGATGAATCTATTGAGTTGTTGGCAAAGGAAGCTCTGACGCATGTACAGGCGGGTGCGGATATGGTAGCTCCATCGGATATGTTTGACGGGAGGGTGAAAGCCATCCGTTCGATTCTTGATGAAAACGGGTTCCAGAATATCCCCATTATGTCGTATGCGGCGAAGTATGCCTCGGGATTTTACGGACCGTTTCGCGAAGCAGCGGAAAGCACGCCTCATTTCGGCGACCGGCGTTCGCATCAGATGGATCCGGCCAACTCTAACGAAGCCTTGCGGGAAGTGGAGCAGGACATTATCGAGGGGGCAGACATCGTGATGGTAAAACCGGCAACTCCGTATCTTGATATTATTCGTCGTGTCAAGGATAGGTTCGAAATGCCGACAGCAGCCTACAACGTCAGCGGTGAGTTTTCGATGGTGAAAGCGGCAGCGAAAAACGGCTGGATAGATGGCGAACGTGTGATGATGGAAATGCTGACCGGCATCAAGCGTGCGGGGGCGGATATGATCCTCACCTACTTCGCAAAGGAAGCTTCCGCCGTTCTTGACAGACAAAAATAATTCCAAACAGCAAGGGCACAGCGGCGTGCCCTTTATTTTTCAGGAAACGAAAGTGGATACAAAGACTTCAGATACACTTTTTGAGCAGGCTAAACTCTTGATTCCCGGCGGCGTGAATTCGCCCGTCCGAGCATTCAAATCTGTTGGAAGAAACCCGCTCTTCATTACAAAAGCCTCCGGCGCAAAACTGTGGGACGCCGATGGTAACGAGTATATTGACTATGTCGGTACGTGGGGTCCTGCAATTCTGGGTCATACGCATCCCCGTGTGATCGAGGCAATCAGAAAAGCCGCGATCGATGGAACCAGTTTCGGCGCTCCAACTGAGCTTGAGGTGAAGATGGCGGAGTTGATCTGCACGCTCGTTCCTTCGGTGGAAATGGTGCGCATGGTAAACTCCGGTACCGAAGCGACAATGAGCGCAATTCGACTAGCCCGTGCGTTCACAGGCAGGGAGAAAATCATCAAGTTTGAGGGATGCTATCACGGACACGGCGATTCGTTTCTTATCAAAGCAGGTTCGGGAGCGATGACGTTTGGCGTTCCTGACAGTCCCGGGGTTCCGTCCGCTATCGCGAAGCTCACGTTGACGGCAAGATTCAACTCGATCGAATCTGTAAAGGAGATTGTCGATCAGCACAAGAATGAGATTGCGGCAATCATCGTCGAGCCGGTGGTCGGGAATATGGGTTGCGTGCCTCCGGTCGAGAACTTTTTGGAGGGTCTCCGATCACTTTGCACAAAAGAAGGAATCATCCTCATTTTCGACGAAGTGATGACGGGATTCAGGCTTGCGATTGGCGGGGCACAACAACTCTACAACATCAAACCCGATCTCACAACATTCGGCAAAATTATCGGCGGTGGACTTCCTGTCGGCGCTTATGGAGGACGGAAGGAATTGATGCAGATGGTCGCCCCGAGCGGCCCGATGTATCAGGCGGGGACGTTGTCCGGGAATCCCCTTGCGATGACGGCCGGATTTGAGACTCTCTCGATCATTCTTGAGGATGACGAATTTCATCAGAAGCTTGAGAAGAAGTCTCAAACTCTTGAACTTGGAATTACCGAAAACGTCAGAAGCCTTGGAATTCCAGCGACCTCAAATCGGGTCGGGTCAATGTCAACGTTGTTTTTCACGTCTTCCGAAGTGCGAGATTATCAATCCGCTGTCACCTCCGATACCAAGCGGTATGCGGCATACTTCAATGCAATGCTGGAAGAAGGGGTTTATCTTGCGCCCTCGCAATTTGAAGCAGGGTTTGTTTCCTATGCACACACGGACGAAATGATCGAACAGACTATTCAAGCGAATCGGAAGGCGCTGGAACGGACACTTCGGGCTGAATAGGGCATCAGTTTCAACGTGCAAAGGGCCGGTGTTCCCCCAACACCGGCCCTTTGCGCCCCCCCTCAACCAACGCGTTTGGCGAGTTTTACTGCAATCGGAACACCCCCGACCCGCCTGTTCCGGCGAGAAGTGATGAAGACGTCACCGCTAACGACAACACAACAGGATTTGTCAAGCCGGTATTGATGGGAGTCCAGCTCCAGGCCATATTCGTGGATGCAAACGCGCCCTGATCGGTGCCGGCAAAAATATTCCCACTATTATCTCTCACAAGCGTGTAGATTGAACTAGCCCGGAGCGATGTGTTAGCCTCGACCCACGATTCAGCGTGATCCATCGACCGAAACACTCCGCTGCCGCGTGTTCCTGCATAGACGATGCCTTTTGGATCGACAAGCAATGTAAGCACGGCCGTGTTGGTCAACCCCTGGCTTGCTTTGTTCCAGGTATCGCCATTGTTGCTCGACCGATAAATGCCGCCGCCATCTGTTCCAGTGTACAAGTTGCCGACTTCGTCTGTTGCCAACGATAGCACGACCAAGGACGTCAATCCTGTGTTTACAGATTTCCAACTTTCGCCGTTGTCATCGGAACGGAAAATGCCTCCACCGCCGGTTGCTGCGAACAGAGAACCGTTCTTGCCTGCAATGAGAGCATTCACAAATGTCGTTGTCAAGCCATCACTCGAAAGTATCCATTGCGCGCCGGCATTGGTTGACGAATAGACTCCTTCATCCGTTCCGACAAACACCTTATTGTTCCGGTCTACAGCAATAGCGTAGATGGCAGTTGTCTGCAACCCTGTGTTGCGTTGTTGCCATGTGTTCCCTTTTGCCCTGTCGACAACATAAACGCCGCGTCCGCCCGTTCCGGCGTAGATGGTTCCCGCCGCGTCAACCGCTTGCGAATACACGAATCCCGTGCACGGCCCGTTGGTTGATTCCCATGCACTTTGAGCTGACACCAGCGCGGGAACGAGAAACAGAGTTCCGACGAACAGGAACCTTGGAATTATCTGAAACATCTCGAAAATCTCCTACATGACTGACGAAGTCTGGTTTTCAACCCAAAGTCAAGCTACTTTGATGCCAATGCAATCCGGACCAAACTGTCATTTTGAAGGGGATTTGCTCACCGTGAAGAATGATGAGGGCAGTGCAGGGTGGTGTATGTAGGAATGAACATGGATTGGTTGAAGCGTTTGCAGAAAGCGGTGAATATGTACATTCATGGGTGTGAACTTGGTGAAACGCGGAAGCCCGCTCGGGGCGGGCTTCCGCGGAAGAGTTTTGATGATCTTAGGATGCGCGCAGCGCCGAAACAATGTTCAGTCGCGCAGCTCGAAAAGCAGGCAGGAAGCCTCCAACAAAACCCATGACTATTGCAAACAACAAAGACGAGATGACGATACCTGTTGAGAGGGCAAAGGAGAATTCAATCTCTGCAAAGGAGTCGAAGTTGATCGTTGATATGCTGAAGAACTGAAGAAATGAAGCGAGCATAAGGCCGACAATGCCTCCGATGAGCGCTATCATAAGTGATTCAATCAGGTATGCGGAAAGGACGCTTCTGCGATGGAAACCTAGCGCCCGTAGCGTGCCGATTTCCACTGTACGATTGGCGACCGCCCCGTACATTGTTATCATTGCTCCGATGACAGCGCCAGCGCTGAAAATCACTGTAATGAAAATGCCAAGAACACGAATGAAGAGTGCCATTGTTTCGGATTGTTCTTCGAAGAATTGCCGCTCGGTTTTCGGGACGAATTGTTGCAAGCGGGCATCCGATTTGAACGCTTCTTTGAACGAATCAAATTCCTGCAGCGAACGGAGTTTCAGTGTTAAGGTCGAAAATGCATTGCTCCGCCCGAGGGCATCAGTCAGTTGAAGCACGTCACCCCAAATTTCGGAGTCGAATCCGCATCCTTCCGCATCGAACCTTCCGACAATGGCCCATTGATCGCCGCCAATCTTGATCGTGCCGCCTACGTGTGCGCCCAAGATTCTGCGCGCAATCGAGTTGCCGATGATGATTTCACGTGCACCCCATTGGAATGTTCTCCCCTCCACAATCTTCACCATTGGTCGCAGGGCGAAAGCATCGGGCGACACACCTCGCACCGTCACGTTGGTGATCCCGACATAATCGGTTTTCGGGAGATTGATCACGGTTGCCACGTCTTTCGTTGCGAACGGAGTACCTGCCGGCGTTCGGGCGACCTGGTTCATCGCGAGAATGATGTTGACCGTCTCGCCGTCGATGATACTTGAAATCTCTCCGTTCGAAGCTTTTCGACTGATGAGGATGTTCTCCTCGGAACCGGTTGCGACAAGCGTTTTCTCAACGCCATTTGCCATCATCAACACTGCGGCAAAGACAAACACAACGAGCGTAACTCCGAGAATTGTCAATGCTGTTGTCAGACGGCGACTCTGGAGGTTGCGGAATGTATATTTCAATGGAATCTTCATTTCATGCCTTTCTGACTTATCCGATAAAACGCAAGCCCTCAACGATCTTCGTCCGCAATGTTCTATGTACGGGGAAGATGGCCGCCACGACGCCGACAAGGATAGCTGCTGTTACCGCCAACACGATTGTAATGGGCTCAATGAAAAAGACCGGAAAGAACCCTTTCGGCATTAGCGCCTGGAAGAATGTAATCGAAGGAAACGTTGCAAGAAGCCCGAGCAAGCCGCCCAAGGCTGCAATAAGCAACGATTCTCCGGCAATCATGATGAGCAACTGCCGCCCGGAGAACCCGATGGTTTTGAGAACGGCGTACTCCCGCGTTCGCTCACGCGATGACATAATCATCGTGTTTCCGAGAACGAGCATAATAATGCCGATGATGACGAAGGAAATGAAGTTCATTGCGTCAATAACCGCGCTGAATGCTGCAATAAAGCCTTGCTGGAACTGCCGCTCGGTTTCCGTTTTTGTCTCCGCGCGTGAATTGGCAAACAGGTTATCGATGCTCTGTGACACCTGTGCTGTTGCCGCGGCGTCCTTCGTTTTGACAATATACCAACCGACATACCCTGCGCGGGTCGGCGAGTCCTGTCGCAGCCGCTCGTCAAGGTAGTCCCACCGAAACAGAAAATTCGACGGATCAATCGCAGGCTCACGCGGTCTGTACACTCCGCGGACGACAAACTGCCATTGACCCGGGAAGATATCGCCTTCGATTTGGATAATATCTCCATTCTTGAACCCGTATCGCTTGACCAGATCCTCCCCGACCACGCAGGCGTTGCGTTCACGCTTGAACGCCTGCAATTCTTCAGGCGAAATAAGGAACTCGGGGTACACATCGAAGAACGTTTCATGATCAACAGCGAGCCGTGCAAAAAACTGCTTCTTGTCGATGTACGTTCCTCCAAACCAATTGGCGAACGAAACCTGTTCAACGCCATCCACCCTCCCGATCTGATCACGATACGCATACGGAAGCGGAAAGATAAACGATACCGCTTGACGTGTAATCAATCGGTTGGCGGCTGAGACTTCGATTCCCGAGTACCATACGGTAACCACCGTGCGCAGCAGGCAGAATGCGATGACCGCGATCGCAATACCGAGAATGGTGAGAGACGATCTCAGTACATGCCGGAGCGCATTTTTGATGACAATCCGAAACATGCTACGTGAGTTCTCCTTTCTCCAGATGACGGACAGTGTGAGCCTTTTCCGCTGCACGCGGGTCATGTGTTACCATCACGATTGTTTTCTTGTATTCCTTATTCAGCCGGTCGAGCAACTCCATAATCTCAGCGGCGGACACTTTGTCAAGATCGCCCGTGGGCTCATCCGCAACAAGAATTGTCGGATCTGTGACAACGGCTCTGGCAATTGCGACGCGCTGTTCCTGGCCCCCGGAAAGTTGACCCGGTTTGTTGTACATTCTGTCGCTCAAGCCGACAAGCTTCAACGCAAATTCCACGTGTTCCTGTTTCTCTTTTTTTGAGAGATTGGTGAGCAGCAAGGGCAGCTCGACGTTTTCGTACGCAGTAAGTACAGGAAGGAGATTGTAGAACTGAAACACGAATCCAACGTGCCGGGCACGCCATTTCGAAAGCTCGGATTCACTGAGTGCGGCAATATTTACACCGCCGACAACAACGTCGCCTTCATCCGGTCGATCAATTCCGGCAATCAAGTTCAGCAACGTCGTTTTGCCCGATCCTGATGGCCCCATCAGGGCAAGAAATTCTCCCTCGGGTACGTTGATCGAGATATTGGTTAGGACAGGGATTTCGATTGTATCCCGATAGTACGATTTTCTCACATTGTTGACACTGATGATAGTGCCGTTTGTTCCTGCCATTGTATTCTCCGTGTAGTGTCTCTATTTTGCCTTTACTCGTGTCCCCGTCTTCAGGGAAGGTTCGGGACGGATGATGACTTGATCTCCCTGAAGAACTCCTTCCTCAACTATGGTTCTGTCGCCGATTCTGCCACCCGAACGAACCGGTGTTTCGTTTACGGCTCCATTCTTGACGACCAATACAACGTCTTGGCCGTTCCGCGACACGATTGCGCCTGACGGCACAGTGAGTTTCGGAGGCTGGTTTGCTTCTCCCGGTTCCGGCGTTTGAGAAAGAAACGTTACCTTTGCGCTCATTTCAGGTAGCACACGATCGTCGCGCTCTGTGAACCGGACCTTTGTCAACACTGTAGCCTTGGCACGATCTGCTGTCGGGACAATCTTGTGAACGAATCCGGGGTAGCGGCGGTCGGGGTATGCATCAAGCACGATCTCGCAGGGGGCGCCTGCCCTAACGCGGGTAATGTTAGATTCGGAAACATCGGCTTCCACTTCAAGTGACAGCATATCTGCGATGGTGACAACAGCGGCACGGGAACCCGCAGCGGCCGCAAACGGCGCAACAACTTCTCCGACGTTCGCGTTTTTTGTGAGTACCGTTCCATCGAAGGGAGCCCGGATCCGTGTGTTCTCAAGTGCAACTTCAGCAGAGCGAACAGCCGCGTCGGCAGATTTGATTGACGCTTCAACCCGCCTGTGCCGCGCTTCCGCCGCATCAAGCTCTGCTTTCGATGTTGACCCCGTTGTGAAAAGGGACTTCTGTCGTTCGAGCCATCGGCTCGCATCGTCGAAGTCGGCTTTTGCCAACTCGAAGTTTGCTCGGGCCTGTGCCAGTGCAGCCAACACATCCTGATCTTCAATTCGGGCGATGATCTGACCTTTCTTCACGCGATCACCTTCTTCAACACCAAGAAACACAAGCCGGCCGGTTGCTTTCGACGCAATGGCGGCTTTCTGTTGTGCAACGACATAACCTGAAGCAGTCAGTACGGCATTTGCGGAGGATGAGTGCGTAAGCGATGCTGTCGCAACTTCAACCTCAACAGCCGAAGAAAAGAAACCGCCGAGCCAGATGAATAGGCTCACAAAGAAAATACCAGCCATTGTTGTTATGACAACAAGCTTCTTCGATTTGGAAGGAGAACCTCCATCCCGCTTCTCGTCGTGTATGCGCAGCCTGGAAAGGTCTGTTTTTTCTGTTGAAAGACTCATAGATTTGCCGAATTTCGATACAAACACTGGGAAAGACTGCCTTAAGATACAAATTCCCCGCTTTCACTCAAACACTCACCGGGTTTGGAAAAATGTAGGTCAAGTATACGGATGTACAGAGAGGAAGTTATTATCATTTTCGTTGAGCAGCATCGGCAACTCGGCGAGCAGCGGAAAACTTTGCCTATGCAACGCCGTGAATTCACAAAAGAGACCACATCAGGAATGCGATTCCGCGTCCTTATCCCAATACCCCGCAGTCCGCAAACGTCCGGACGTTTTGACATTCTCCGAAGGGTATCTTCCCCAACAATCAATGTGCGCGTTAAAAATGAGAGGGAATTTTTTGTGATATGTCAGAAGGTAGTCAATCGCGTCGTCCAGTGTTGCGAAGGCCGCCGCATCACGCAAATCGATAAGCCACTTTCCCTTGTACGTTCGCACCGAGCGCTCGATGGGACGTTTCACCCGTTTTTTTGGAATGCACAACAAATCGACGATCGAGTAAATGTAATACATGGGAGGAGAGACAGACGAATCCTTGATGAGACAAAAGCTGTGAGGGGCGTGGAGCAGAAGTTTGCGCGCCGCGAGATCATCAATTATGAACAGCGAATCCTGTGACATGGAAGCTTCATTCCAATTCTTCATCGAGAAGCGTTGTGCCTTCTCTTTGGCATCGAAGTAGATGTTGTGACCGGGGAGAAAAAAATCAAGGTTGGATGTGCTGCGGGTGCCATCGTTGTACTTGATGGACTTGGAGTTCAGCAACGTCTTGACTTCTTTCTCAAACATCTTTCCCCCGCCGTGATGGTACATTACGGGGGAACGAAAGTGCAAGCAGAATCCATCCTGCAATAAATAGCACGCCTCCGAAGGGTGTTATTGCTCCGAGCCAGCGCAACCCAGTCAGCGTGAGGATGTACAACGAGCCGGAGAATAAAAGTGTTCCGGTGACGAAACACCATCCTGCAACGCTTGCTTTCGAGTTCTGCGTATCATGTGCAGCCCAGCCCGCCGCGATCAATCCGAAAGCATGATACATGTGATAGCGAACCGCGGTTTCGTACACAGCCAGCATATCAGGCGGGAGCATAGACTTCAAGCCGTGTGCGCCAAACGCCCCTGCCGCAACTCCGATTGCAGCAGAGACGGCGCCTGTGACAAAGAATATTTTTCCGAAGGACGAAGGGAATGACGTCATACGGTTATTTGAGCAGAATGAGCTTCTTCCGTTCGATATACGAACCGGCTGTGAGTTGCGAGAAATAGACGCCGGTCGCGTGCGAGAGGTTATCCAGCTGCGCCTTCCATTGGACAGAGTGCCATCCTTGATTGCGGAATTCGTCGATAAGAGTCGCAACGCGTTTTCCTGTAACATCAAAAATCTCCAACTTCACATCGCTTGCTCTTCCCACATAAAAGTCGATTGTTGTTGTAGGATTGAAGGGATTAGGGTAATTTTGCAGCAACTGAAATTCTGCAGGGGATTCGGGCGCTGCTACCACCGAAGTTGCTCCTGTGGTATCATTGATGAGGGCAGTCCATACGCTGAGCGTTGATCCATCCATACGCATCCAAATCGGATAGACTTTCCTGTTGAACGCTGCAATGCCGGTGTAGTCGCCAAAGAAAACACTCGCTTGTGGTGAGAACGATGTCTGGCTCACCTTGAAATTCTCGAACGTCTCGCCGCCGTCGGTTGAGCGGGCACCATAGACATCTGTTTGTGTGCCGGTGTAGTTTCTTCTGTCGTAGAAAATGCAGTAGAGAAAGCCTGTCGTCTGGTCAATCGTCGCCCAGGTGAAGAACTGATGCGTTGTCGTCAGATCATCATTCACTTTCTTGATGGAACTCCACGTCGTCCCGCCATCGGTGGATTTGATGAGAAAGACGTCGGTGTTGTTCAGTCCGTTCCTCTGGTCGCTCCAGTTTATGTAGATAGTACCGCGATTGGGAGACGAGCTGATGTCGCAGAGTGTAATCGGGAAGCCGTTTGCACGATAGATACCCGTGACATCAAAATCCCAGCCTCCGGGCTGATCAACGACAAACCGGTCGGCGCCGAACGTCACGCCGCCATCCGTGGATTTGTCGAACATGATGCCGAGCGGCCCCGACCAACTGAGGTACACCTCGCCGTTCGGGCCTACAGCGGGAACCGCGCCTTCGACGGTTTCATCGCTGTCAATGCAATTCCCGCCCTTGTCGCTAATCCGGACCGGAGTTGACCACGTGGTGCCGGCATCGGTGGAGCGCGAGAAGAGAATGCGTGAACTGTCGGCTGAGTTTGACGAACCGTACGAATCGAACTCCGTCCACGCCATGTACAGGTTGTTTTGATGTGGAGAATTCGTCAGATCGACGGCAAGCCATTCCTTGTCCTGGTTTTTTCTCGGTGGACTGAAACCGACGCCGACACCGGTACTCCAGTTTATTCCGGCGTTCGTCGATTTTTGTACGACAATCCTGTCAATCCAATAACCGGGAGAGGATGGATTGGAAAGATGTGCATAATACAAATTTCCGTCTCCATCAAACACTACGCACGGGTCACCCCACACACCGAATGATGAAGTGAGTGTGGACTGAATCCAGCTGGCGCCGCCATCAGTCGAGCGGTAGGCATAGTTCAAGTTTGAGCCGGCTGCAAGTTGCATCGGGTTGGCCGGGTTGATTGCTATGCACACTTCTTCCGGTTGGCTTGCAGTCGGGCTGCTGACACGGACGTTTTGGTACTGGGCCGCGAGCAGCGAGGGAAGAAGGAGGAGTGTGGCGAAATGAGTTATTCGGTTCATGATGAAATATGTTCGTTATCGTATTGATGGTGCTGCTATTATTCCGGCAGCGTCGGATACTTCAAATGAAAATCATTGACATCCTGATACGCTTTTGTGAAGGCGAGCAGGGTTCCTTCATCGAACAGTTGTCCAATAAACGTAATGCTCGCCGGTGTATTCTCGTTCGTGAATCCATTCGGCACGACAACGCACGGGTGACCCGTCAGGTTGGTGACCAACGAATTGTTGCCTTCGACCGAAGGTGCCACATACACATCCACTTTCTCCATCAATCTCGCCATTTCTTGTATCAGAAGGTAGCGGACACGGTTCGCTTGAATATACTCGACAGCGGGTATGAACCGTGCCGAACGAAACACGTTCGGCCAGGCATTCTTGATTTGACGGACGAGCAAATCGTCCTTTCCACTTCTCGTCAGTTCATCAAACGCTGCCGCAGCTTCGGCGCTGAGGATGAAGCTGAGGCTTTCCACGGGCAGCTTTGGCAATTCAACAGGAATGAGCCGGACTCCCATTGAACGCAATTTCTCAAGTGTCGCGTCATTTTGTTCTTTGTTGACTTTCGCGCTGTCGAAATCGGATTGTAGATAGCCGACTTTGAGTTTCTTGAGATTCAGTTGTGACGAATAGTTGAACGGAACGTCGTACAACATTTGATCTATTCCGTCGGGCCCGTGAATTGCGTTGAAGACAAGGGCGCAATCTTCAACCGTCCTGCAAATCGGCCCGATCTTGTTCATCGACCAACTCAGCGCCATTGCCCCAGTTCTGCTTACTCGTCCGTAGGTCGGACGCAAGCCGGTTGTGCCGCATCGGTTCGAAGGCGACACGATCGACCCCCACGTTTCTGTTCCGATGGCAAACGCAACCAGTCCGGCGGCGGTTGCGGCAGCGGAGCCCGCAGATGAGCCGCTTGAACCCTGTTCGAGGTTCCAGGGATTTCGTGTCCTTCCGCCAAACCACACATCTCCCCAGGCAAGTTCTCCCATCGTCAGTTTGGCGACAAGTACTGCCCCTGCGAGTTCGAGACGCTTGATGACGGTTGCGTCTTCGTCAATCATCTGATCCTGAAACGGAACTGATCCCCACGTTGTTCTGATGCCTTTTGTTGCCAACAGATCTTTCGCGCCGTACGGGATGCCATGTAACGGCCCGCGATATTTGCCCGCGGCAATTTCGCTGTCAGCTCGGCGCGCTTGTGTGAGTGCAAGCGATTCGGTAAGCGTTACGACGCATTCGAGTTTCGGGCCATATTTCTTCAATCGTTCGAGATAGAGTGTGGTGAGTTGAACGGAAGTGATCTTGCGGGACTTGATAAGTTCTGAAAGCTGACCGACAGAATAGAATGCGATTTCTTCAAGGCGTGCAGGTAGAGTGACTTTTCCCGCGGGAGTTGTGAGAAATGATGATTTGCCCGTCTTGATTTTCAACCCTGCAGGGATCGGGTTGAAGACGAGGGCGGGAGGAATGGTGTTTTTAAGATGGACACCACGTATCTGTTCGTAACTTGCCAGAAATCTCTTCAGGCCATCAAGCATCGAATCACGCTCAACGTCGGTGAACGTCAAACCGGTGAAGATTTCGGCGTTTTCAACCGATTGTTTTGTCATCCTGTCCGGTTTCGGATAGGGCTGGGAAAAAAGATTTGAGGAGATACTAAAGAACAGAATGAGGAGGATAGCCTTCATGACGAACCTCAAGTTAGTTCAACGTGCGCAGCGTGAGAACCAATGCACCCGCCACAACAAATCCGAGTCCGCCGCCAAGCAACACTTCGCGGGTTGAATGGCGACCCAGCACAATCCGTGACCACCCGATGAGGCAAGCAAGAATCAACGCAGCAAACGCAATGTCGGGCCTGATGAGAAACAGAGTCAGCGCGACAAAAACGCCGAAGCCTGTGTGCAACGACACCTTGACCTTCGAGTTAATGAAATGCGCCGAGCCTACCAATACGATGATCGCTGCGGCTCCGAGAGGAATTTCCGGAGGCACGTCGGCAAGGAGGGCAACAATGGTGACGATCAGAAGCAACGGAAGGAGGATTCTGTAAAACTGCCCCCGCTGCCGTTGATCAGAGACATCAAGATCGCCCCACGTTCCCTTACGAACCCGGTACATGGTGTACACCGCGGCCGGAACTATCACAACGCCCAAAGCCACGAGTTCGGCAATTAACGCTTGCTTGGGCGGGAGGACATGATAAGCGATGATCCCGGTGAGGGCCGGCATCAGAAGAAATGGATGGCCGATAATGGAAATCCATCGGGCGATCGTAATACGACTGTTGTTCATTCGTTCTGGGTTTGTTTCGGCATTGAGTCGATATATCCGTCGCTGATCCATCGCTCGATTTCCTCGTGACGCAGATATGCTGTTTTCAATTTGTGAAATCCGAGTTTTCGATAGAATTCCTCCTGCTGCGGAACGCTGACGAGCAACACAGAACGCGTCGGCAGGCGTTCGAGCAGGTAGAGAATGATCGATTTCCCGATTCCCCTTTTTTGGTATTCCGGCAAGACGACAACGTCGAAGATGGCCGAGTTGGAAGCGCCATCCGAGATTGCCCGTCCGGTGCCGATAAGTGTGCCGTTTTCTTCAACGAAGCAACATCTGTGGCTCCCGCGGAAGGTCTTCTCAACAAATGCAGGGTCCCGTTTGCCCAGCGGTGCTCTCTCGATCACGGTCGCAAGCTCGTTCCAGTCTATCTGTGAAAGCTCGCTATGGTAGTGCAACACCGGGGTACTCCTTGTATAAAATCAAAAAATCTGCAGAGGGGATCTGCAGATTTTTGACATTGAATGTGTGGAATGACTCATCAAGTACTCGATTTCACCATCATTGCAATTTGTTGTGCCTGCATCTGGTTGAAGTCAAGGGCAATTTTCTTGTGATTGATGAGGTCAACAATCGTTCCGATAAAGCAAAGTCCGGCTGTAAAGAAGTAGAGAATACCCATCCCGATCTGATCCGTCATGAAGCGTTGAATGCCCGCGATGCCGAGAAACCCGACGATCGTCACGAGAAGGATCGTCTGCGGGTCGCGGCGGCGACTGCGGTACATCATCGCAAACTGCTGCGCCTGTTGATCCGAGTAGTCTTTCATGATGTTCTGCAAATACATCATTTCCTCGCCGTCTATCTCGGGAAGCAACTGCATTACGTTAGGCATTGGTGTATCCTTTCATTGGTTGGTGGGGAATTGACTTGAACAACTGTGTTGTGAGAGTGAATACGCGATGGATGAGAACGATCAGCGCAAAAATGCCAAGCGGGTGGTGGTGGAGTGAAACCACAAAGTCACCGTGCAGAGCATGCGAAATAGATGAGCCGAGGCCGCAACCCGGACAGAATGTAACCCCGAGGGCTTTGGGGATACAGAACGACGGCAGTCCGTTGCCGCCGGGATTGATTGAGGCGAGATAGACGAGTGCCGCAATCCAGAACATTAACTCAAGAGGCATTTGACGCAG
>JAHBUR010000023.1 GCA_019637975.1 Bacteroidota bacterium
TTTTCATGAAGGAGTTTGAGAAGATTGATACCGCTGACTTCCGGCAGATTCCAATCCAAAAGCACAACATCCGGCTTCTCTTTTTCAATCAACGCCCAGCCGGCCCGGCCGTCGGTCGCCGTCAGAACCCGATGACCCTCAAGCTTCAGCATCATCGTCGTCAATTCAAGGTATGCAAGATCGTCGTCAATCAGCAGAATTGTCGCTGCCATATTCCCCTCGTTCCTCAACCCGCGTAGAGCGTTTTTGTATTTACATCAACCCCGAGTACTTTCAACGAAAGGTGGAGTTCCATGAAATGGTGAATATGATGTTCCAGTGCAAATGCACAAAAGCGCCAGTAGTACACACGGCCCAATTGCGGCGTATCAAGCATGTCGCTTTGAAACTGTTCCTCGCTCAGAGAATCAACAGCCCCTTTGAATGCCCCGATCGCCTCACGCAGTGTTGATACGGCGGCTTCAACACCGAGAATGTCCTGGCGCCTGTTGTTCACAAGGATCTCCCTCATCGACTTGTAGGGCAACTCGTCCCTCCGAATCACTATCGCCAGAAATGAGAGCGAAAGTGGAATGTGAGCCAATAACTGGCCAACTGAAAACGACTTGGCCGTCAGTTGGAAGTCGAGCTTGTCGGCCGGAACACGAAGGAAAGTCGGTTCGGCTGGACGAACAACTTCGTCGAACCAGGAGAGATATTGAACTTTTGTCATTCAGGAACAATAAAAAATCGCCGCAACTGCTCGTTGATTCACATAGAGAGTAAGAAACTGAAGAGTGAAAAGCAAACAAGGCAGGCGGCACAAATGGCGGTACTATATCGGCAAACCATACATGCTTGAGCGGCAATTCATGATTCCATGCTCGCATGAACGGACATACTCCATTGTTGGTTGTCACTCTTTGGAAAAGAATTTTGCGTATTTTGGTGCACAACCGCGAGCATCTCAACCAATTGCATTTCAAGTTCACTATGCGGAAGGCTGCTGCGAACACCGACTGACGTATTCGTGAAACATCATCTTCATATTCTTGACCCCACCTCCTCCACTGAATGGATGTCGTTTGTGAATCGGCATCCCGATGCCCGTATTTTCCATCATCCGGCATGGATGAGACTCATCCGTGATTCGTACGGCTATCCGATGTTCGCCGTATGTCTGACACTCGGTGGAGAGATTGTGGCCGGAATCCCGTTTGCGGATGTTCACAGCTCGTTCACAGGAAAACGTTGGATTTCTCTCCCGTTTTCAGACCATTGTCCGCCATTGCTTCCCCCGAATGATCCTTGCGCCTTGTCCCGACTCATCGAATTTCTGAAGCAACGATCGGGAAGCAAATCACACAGAATCGAGATCCACTCCAATGTGGCTGCTTCCGGACAGATATTTCGCGTGGGTGAATTCGTCCAACATATCCTCCAGCTGAACAGACCCGCGGACGAGTTGTTCACGAAATTCGAAAAGAGAACAACCCAACGCTCAATCCGGATTGCGGAAAAATCACGTATAGTGGTGAGGGAATGCAAGACCTCCGAAGACTTCGAAGCCTTTTATGCATTGCACTGGAAGACGCGTCGACGACTTGGAGTTCCGGTGCAACCAAAATCGCTATTCATCGGATTATGGCATCACGTCTTGCAGCCGGGACTCGGGTATTGCCTCGTTGCGCACAAGAACGAAAGGCCCGTTGCCGGCGGCGTATTTCTGAAGTTCAACAATACGATTGCATTCAAATACAGCGCATCCGATGATGCGTACAAAGCGTCATGCCCGTCGCACGCATTTCTCTGGGAAGGAATCAAACGGGGCATCGCGGACGGCTGTACGACTCTTGACTTCGGAAGAACAGACAAAGGCAATTGCGGGCTGCGACGGTTCAAGAACAATTGGGGGGCAACCGAGGAAGAGCTCATCTACACGGCCATTACCGACCGTCCACCGACACACCGCTCTCCGATGTTGGACAAGATACTGAGACAAGTTATTCGGCATTCACCTCAAATAGTTTGCCGGGCGGCGGGAGAGGTCCTCTACAAGCATTTTGCATAACGCCTGCTCACCAAATCAATCCTCAAGAGGAAAGGTCTGGATGAGAAAGTCATACACTCGTTCTGCAACAATGTGATGTCCCGCTTCACTGAAGTGTTCGTCGATTCTGAAGAAATGCTCCTCGCGTAGAAAAGCGGTAGCATCAGTCCAGGAGATTCCCGCTTCATCGCATACCTGTTTGATGAAGGCGGTTTTCTCAAGTCTGTTCTCGCTCAACTCGTATTTGTTTGTGAAGATCACCAACGCAAATTTCCCGCCGTGTTCTTCCACCGACCTTCTCATCTCAAGAATCAGCCTGCGAGTTATCTCAAAACTATACTCATCCGACCCCGTAGCGGCGTGCTTTGACTCATCGCCCAGATTCACCGCTGCATATGATTCAATGACATTCTTGATGTAAAAAACCAGATACGACGATTCATACAGCCAACGCTTGAAGGAGAGCAGTTGCTGCTTCATCCATGATGTCTTGTTCTCGGGAAAAATGAGCGTCCCGGCGCTGTCGAGAGAGGCGAAGTCAGGCCGAAGATTATCTTCGAAATCGTTCCCTGTATAGAAGAACAATACAACATAATCAGGCCTCAGCTCCGCGCGGTATTTCCTGAACGCCAGCAGTTCCTGTGCAGTTGAATATCCCTGCGATGAGAGCGCGACAAGATCAACGCGTGAAGCAGTGGCATCGGCAATCCTCTTCCGGACGAGCGGAACGAACATCTTCTCGTATGATACCTCGAGATTCTCCACGAAGGAATCGCCGAGAAACAGAATCCGTTGTGCAACATTGTTGCGCGGACGAACTTCATCATCCCGAAACCCCATCGAGTTGTACTGAAAGGGGACGTAGATACTATCTTCGTTTCGGATATACACGCCGCTGCCCCCCGGCTTTCCGCGCCAGCCAAGTTCTTTGTCATAAACGGCAAGACGCTTCGTTTCCTGTGGCACAAACAATCTGACAATAGTCTCTGCAAAGAGAAGCGAAACCAGAATGGAAGTGAAGAAGAGTATGAAGGATTTCTTGCTGGATGACATGCTTCCCTCGTTTCGAATGAGATATTAAATACGAATGTGCTCAAACAAATCTACGGAAAGATTCCCGAAAAATCGTGACGACCCATAAGGTCGGTATCACGCTCGGAATCCTCACCTCTCCCCTTGCCTCCTCGCTTTTTCATTACTATCATGTTCTACATCCAAACAACAACAATCAAGGAGTTTTCATTGAAACCGACCCTCATACATCCACTCATCGTACTCCTTTTCGTCACGACACTTTGTTTTGCACAGGAGAAAAAAGACACCGCTGCAGTTCCGTCGCAGGACAAGAAACCTGAGAAATGGGACGTCGCCGCATCGCACGGCCCGACGAAAGATATCGAGTTTGAAACCCATGAAGGAACATGGATTTCCGTTGACGTAAGTCCGGACGGGAAGAAAATTGTGTTCGACTTGCTCGGCGACATTTACATCATGCCCACTGAAGGCGGCGAGGCAACGCTGCTGAGCGGTGGAACGCCATACGAAGTACTGCCGAGATTCTCTCCCGACGGGAAGATGATCTCGTTCACCAGCGACCGGGAAGGCTGCGACAACATTTGGGTGATGAATGTAGATGGATCGAACAGGCGTTCCGTCACGAAAGAAAAAGACCGCCAAACCAATGGCGCCGTCTGGACGCCCGACGGACAGTATCTGATTGCCCGCAAGCACTACCGCAATACACGCTCACTTGGAGCGGGCGAGATGTGGATGTATCACGTCAGCGGCGGCGACGGCGTTCAGCTTACGAAGCGACGCAACTGGCAGCAGAATGCCAGCGACCCTGCCATCTCCCCCGACGGACGTTACGTGTACTACGACGAAGATGTCAGTCCGGGCAACGCCTTCGACTACAACCGCGATCCGTACGGCGTCATTTACGTGATCAATCGTCTCGACCGTGAAACCGGAAAGACAATCCGGTTTGTCGGCGGCAACGGTGGTTCCGTGCGACCAGAGCCTTCACGCGATGGAAAATACCTTGCGTTTGTCCGACGGGTTCGCCTGAATTCCGTTCTCTACATCCGCAACATAGAAACGGGAGAAGAATGGCCGGTGTGGGATCAGCTTTCACGTGACCAGCAGGAAGCGTGGGCAATCTTCGGCGTGTACCCGAACTTCTCATGGACGCCGGACAACAAGTTCATTGTCATTTCCGCAAAAGGAAAAATCTGGAAGGTGAATGTCGCGACGAAGCAAGCGGCTCAAATCCCCTTCAAAGCAAAAATCAAACAGACGATCACTGATGCACTTCGCTTTAAGCAACAAGTTGCCCCGGATAAGTTTGATGTGAAGATGTTGCGCTGGGTGCAGACATCGCCCGATGGAAAGTCGGTTGTGTTTCAAGCCCTCGGGTATCTCTACATCAAACAACTTCCGAGCGGTGAGCCGAAACGACTCACGACGGATAATCACTTTGAGTTCTATCCTTCATGGTCGCCGGACGGCAAATGGATCGTGTACACGACCTGGCTCGACAAAGACAAAGGTGCCGTGTACAAGGTGAAATCAAGCAGCGGCGCGGGAATAAGACTGACAACAGTGAAGGGCACTTACACCGAGCCGTCATTTTCGCGGGATGGAAAACGGATCGTGTTTATGAAAAACGGCGGCGATTGGCTACGCGGGCGAACGTTCACGAAAGATCCGGGCGTGTACTGGATTTCGGCTGAAGGCGGAACGCCGACACTCATCACTGAAGAAGGCTCGAGCCCGATGTTCAACAAGAAAGGCGAACGCATCTATCTTACTTCGAATGAAGGCGAAAAGGTTGCCCTCATCAGCATAAACCTGACAGGCGGTGATCGGCGGGTTCATCTTACCTCAGACAATGCACAACAGATTGTCCCATCACCGGATGAGAATTGGGTGGCATTTACCGAACGCTACAACTCATACATTGCTACCCTACCTCTTACAGGACAAGCCATTCAGATCGGGCCAAGCACAAGTGATTTTCCTGTGAAGCGAGTGACGCGGGATGCCGGAATGTATTTGCATTGGTCGCCGGACAGCAAAACCGTTTACTGGTCTCTCGGCCCCGAACTCTCCTCACGCTCTCTTGCCAACACATTCAAATTTGTTGAAGGCGCGCCGGACAGCATTCAGGAAAAGCCCGATACGGTCGGGATGCACATCGGCTTCAAAGCGAATTTTGATAAGCCTGCAGGAAGCGTTGCGTTGACGGGCGCAACCGTCATCACGATGAAGGGCGATGAAGTCCTGCAAAACGCAACGATTCTTGTCGAGCAGAACCGCATCAAAGCTATCAGCTCGACCGGATCTGTAAAGATCCCTGTCGGCGCGAGAACCGTTGACGTCTCCGGCAAGTTCATTATGCCGGGAATGATTGATGTTCACGCACACGGACCGGTTGGCAGCATCGGCATCACGCCGCAGCAGAACTGGGCGTTCTACGCCAGCGCGGCGTTCGGCGTTACGACAGAGCATGATCCTTCCACCGATACAGAAGAGTTTTTCGCGGCCTCGGAGCTAGTCAAAGCGGGAACGATTGTCGGGCCGAGAATGTACTCTACGGGAACGATTCTCTACGGCGCGGAAGGAAGCTACAAGGCGATCGTCAACAATCTTGAAGATGCAAAATCGCATCTACGCAGACTGAAAGCAGTTGGCGCGTTCAGCGTAAAAAGCTACAACCAGCCCCGCCGCGATCAGCGGCAGCAGATTATTCAAGCCGGGCGGGAGTTGGAGATGATGGTCGTTCCCGAAGGGGGCTCGACATTCTTCTGGAACATGACGCAAATTCTTGACGGACATACTGGCATCGAACACTCTCTCCCCATCTCCCCTCTCTACAAAGATGTCATCACTGTGTTCTCGAAGAGTCAAACATACTACACGCCGACCCTCATCGTCACGTACGGCGGAATTATGGGTGAGAATTACTGGTACTCCAACACGAAAGTGTGGGAGAACCAGAGGCTGCTCACGTACGTACCCCGCGCCCTTGTTGACGCACGCTCCCGCCGCCGAATGAAAGTGGAAGAGGAAGATTGGGGACATATCGAGAATGCGAAAGGAGCAAAGGCCTTGCTCGACGCAGGAACAAAAGTCTGCCTCGGCGCGCACGGACAGTTGCAGGGACTCGGCCCGCACTGGGAACTCTGGATGTTCGTGCAAGGCGGCATGACGCCGATGGAGGCGATTCGCTCCGCAACATTGTCCGGAGCAGAATATCTGGGACTCGACGCCGATATCGGTTCGCTCGAAGTAGGCAAGCTCGCCGACCTGATTGTGATGGACAAGAATCCGTTGGAGAACATACGCAACAGCGAATCAATCAAGTACGTGATGCTGAACGGCCGATTGTATGATGCGGCAACGATGAATGAAGTCGGCGGCAAGCAGCGCAAGCGTGAGACGTTTTATTGGGAAGGCGGGATGGATCCGGGGGCGGAGACAGTGGAAATGGAATTGGATTGACTTTCGCCACGTAGATTTCGTGTCTTGTTTTTGCTTATCTTAGATCCATGAAGACTCCAAGGGTATATACTGACACGTCGGTAGTCGGCGGATGCTTCGATCCTGAGTTCTCGCGTTGGTCGAATGGCCTCATTATTGATTTTCGGTTGGGAGTCTTCAGGCTAGTCCTGTCGGAGATTATCGAAGCCGAGATTGAGCCAGCACCTGATGAAGTCGTTCAAAAGTATGCAGAACTGAAATCGTACGACCCTGAATTCGTTCAAATCACCGACGAAGCAATAGCCCTGTCGAAGGCATATCTTCTGCACAAAATCTTGGACGAGCGCTATTCGAGAGACTTGCTGCACATCGCCGTCGCGACAGTCGCTGAAGGTAGATGTGGTAACAAGTTGGAACTTCAAACATATTGTTCACTACGACAAGATACGACTGTTCAATGCAGTGAATATTGAGATGGGGTACAAACCATTACAAATCCTCTCACCTCGGGAGCTAACAACTCATGAATAAAAAGATAAAGGCAATAGAAATGGTTCGTCAAATTAGAGACGAGCATGAAAAACTGCTGACAGGCAAATCTCCGGATGAGGTCAGGAAATTCTATCACGAGAGGGCAACCAAACTCAATGCACGCATCAAGCAATTACACGCTCAGGGAAGCTCACAACATCGTTAGTGTGACAGTTCTTTGCGACATGCGGCGACGGTACAACGTCGAAACGATAGATGAGATTTGTGGACGAGAGCGGAAGCGCGTGCCGTTCTATTGGGAAAGCGGGATGGATCCGGGGGCAAGCACGGTGGAAATGGAGATAGACTAGGAGAACAATTGAAACACCAGACATTCTAGACCTAGCGATCGAGTGCGAATATTGGTACTAAGCGATAATCCTTTAAATCCACCGTATTGGCAGTATTTCATAGCAATTGAAGAAGACTTGGCTCGGACCAGCCGCTATGTCGAATTCTCGGAAGACAATTACAATGTCTACTCAATTGAATTCTCGAGGCTATTGCTTTCAAGTTCGTCCGAGGTCGACGTCGTCGCCAAAGAGTTTTGCAGACAGCTGTCACCCACCTCAAGCTGTGGCAACATAGGAGAATACAAAGCAGTCATAATGCGTCGATACCCAAAATTCGCTGAGGTAGAATTACATATCCCGAGATTCAATTTGAGTCGAAGGCCATGGGATAACTGGAATCATAATAGCAAACTATCCTGGTGGGAGGCTTATAACAATGTCAAGCACGAGCGTTCCGTGCATTACAAACAAGCAACGCTTTCCACGGCGTTAGACTCGGTCGCAGCACTCTTTTCATTGCTTCTCTACTACTATCGAGAATTGGAGGGAGGTGACTCAAGACTATTTTTGAATCCGATTCCAAGACTTTTTTTGTCAAAGAGGCTTCTTAGCCCAGATGTCCACACTCATGTGTGGGCTTACGATTTACCTGATAAGTACTTGCCGATGCCTGATGCCACAACCGAACAGAAAACTAAAATTCCCGACCCAATCCAAAGCCCTCAAAGCCCCAGTGAAGAACACCCAAACCCGAACCGAAAGATGTGAGGAATACAGCCTGAGCCCTCAAACCTCAAAAACAATAGCTATTTTCTGTCTCCTTTGCATTTTCGCCGCAGGCTGTGGCCAGAAAGATGTAGTAATTATCAAAGCAGAGAACAGAACACTGCACATCTCCAACACCTCCAACGAAACAGTGTACTACATCCTCTATCCCGCTCGCGTGATGCAGTACATCACGCTTCACCCAACCTGCACCGAACAGAACGCCATCAAACCCGGCGAAACGAAGTCGATTCCGTACGAGACAATTCTTCAAACAGGAGAAACCGACGAGGCGGTCATTTATTGGTGGCGGTGCGAGGAAGGCAAGACGGAAGCATCCAAGAGCGACGCGCAGGCGATTCGCGTGAGCTTGTAATAACAAAGGCCGGACTCATCATCCGGCCTTCTGCTGAAATCTGTTACTTTGCCAAAAGTATCTTACGAGTCTGAGCGAATCCTCCTGCCCGCAACCTGTAGAGGTATATACCGCTTGCCAACCCTGTTGCATCCCACGTTACCTGATGGCTTCCCGGCGCTTTCACCTCATTCACCAGTGTTGCGACTTCGCGGCCAAGCAGGTCGTACACTCGGAGGGACGCACGGCCGTGCGTCCCTCCAGGAATCGCGTAACGAATCGTTGTCGTCGGATTGAACGGATTGGGATAATTCTGCAACAATGCAAACTCATGCGGCGTTTGCTCTTGCACCGTGGTCGGCGGGCTGTTGTTCTTGAACATCACCTTTGTGACGAGGTTTTGCGCGTTGTCCAAGGCCACAATAGCGATGGGTTCCTTTTCCACGTTGTTCCAAAAATTGTACGTGATGAGGGTATCAATTCCAAGGCCGCGAAAGCCGGCCTGGATTGCAACATCGGTAATGTCCAACCAACCCAGTGGCGGGACTTTGGCATCCAGGCGGTTTTCCCGCTGCCAGGTACGTTTTTCCCGCAGCACGTTGTAGGTGCCGCCCGGTATGCTCACGGTGCCCCAGCCGTCCACCACATCAAGACGAATAATTGTTATCCGATAGCGGAGGGAATCTACCGTAACAGGTAAGGCAGCTATTAATGCAGGCGGAAAGGCAGAGGGCGGCAATGTCTTAATTGTCTCTGACCATATTTGGTTGATGTCGAAAAAATTCAGCGGCGCACGGCGTTCCTCCATCGTGGGAATGTAATTGAACAATGAATTGCCAATGACGTCATAATAAATGCCATAATCAGCTTGTAGTTCGAACCTATTGCTTGTCACGTTGTAATACTCCTCCCAATTGGGTGAGGTGACTGCGAATAATTCGGCTCCGGGCACTTGTACGCTGCCTTGGCTGGCCGGGCGATAAACAATGTTTCGGGTTGCGTCAACCTGCAAACCGCTGAAGTTCCAGGTCTGGTTGCCGCCCGGCGGTGTGTACGGCACTATGCCGGCAGGGAAGTTGTCAATTGCCATTTTCAGTGTATCGCCTGCCACAGGGAAGCTGGCGTTCGTAATGGTGATTTGGGCGAAAGCCGTCGAGCAGAGCGCGAGCGCAAAGACGATGGCTGTTGTGACTCCGGGAAATGCTGCAAAGAGCTTAGGCGCATGGTTCACAATGCTCTTCGTGGTTGTTGCTCGCACAAGCGAGAACTTCTCCCATTGTATCCGTTGCATGGTGTGCCTCCTGTGAGAGGTAAGTAGTTTGGTTGGTTGAATCCGATTCAACGTTCAGAATCTATGAAACCATTCGCCGAAAGCCATCTGTTTCGCCGACCGACAAAGAACGACCGGGTGTTTCGACAAGGTATCCTACGCGAACCTGAGAAGCAATACTCTTGGGACAAGTGGAAAAGAAATATCTGTGCTAAGGATCAGACCCGAGAAACACGCAACAAATATCTTTGCTTGTATCGAGTCCATTTCTCATTCGCAAGCTGGGTGGGCGATCACATCCCGCTGGTGCAGACGTTTGTCCGGGCTAGACAAACAAAAAATCCCGTCTCAACTCTTGCTAAGACGGGATTCATATTTAATCCGGCAGCGACATGCATACTGTTACCGCAGCAGAAGAAGCCGGCGAGTTTCGGTGAATTCGCCCGCTTGCAACCGGTAGAAGTAGACGCCGCCGGCCAACCCGGTGGCATCAAACCGGATCGACTTGGGTCCGGACTCCTGCACCTCATGAACCAGCGTTCGTACTTCCCTTCCAAGATTGTCGAATACTTGAAGAGAAACGGGAAGGGAGGATGGCAAGTTGTATCGTATCGTGGTCGTCGGGTTGAACGGATTCGGATAATTCTGATACAACGCAAACTCCGTCGGGAGAAATGGCGCGTTTCCGGCAATGCCCGTAATAGGCGTGTTGGAGACTGTGGCCAAGCCTCCGCTCGTTGCCACGACGCTTGTAAATACGGTATCAACAATCTGCCGTGCACCGACGAGTGTTGTCTCGAATTCCATTGTCGCATACGCCGACCGGATATCTGCGGTGGTCAGGGTATTGAGGTACGCGTCAGTGAGCCATGTAGTGCCGCCATTTGTGGTATTGCGAACGACGCCGTTGTTCCCCAATGCCACGCCGAAAAGTCCGTCCCGGAAATGGATGTCGTTGAGTTGCTGAGTTGTATTGCTTGTCAACGTAGTCCAGTTTGCGCCATAGTTTGACGAGTAGTAGATGGCCCCGCCTGTTCCCACCGCATACATCACGCCGCCTATGCCCATCCGTTGATCAAACGTAATTCTGTTGATGGTAACCCCGGGAGAGCCTCCCGATGCCGCCCCCCACGTGTCTCCGCCATTGTCAGTCCGCCTGAATGTCCCCCCTGCCCCGGCGGCTATCACGATTGTACCGACGGAGTACACGGCACGAAGGTCGTTGGTTGTGCCGCTTGTCTGCGGCAACCACGTTTGTCCTTTGTTTGTCGTTTTGACGATGACGCCACCGTCTCCCACAGCCCAAGCTTCGTTCTCGTCAAACATATTGAACGAAATACCGTTGAGGTTTGCTGTTGTGGCGCTTGACCCGGCCGACCACGTTATGCCTAGATCTGTTGATCGGAGAATTGTTCCGGCATTGCCGACCACTATAACAAGTTGTGAAGTATCGTTCGAAATGTACCGATAGGGTGCAAACTGTGCATCGTTAAGGCGTTGCGTGACACCGCTGCTGCGTTGCTGCCACGTGAACGGCGGCCGGCCTTCGGCTGTGAGGATTCTACCATTATCGCTCACCGAAACAATATGATGACCTGCTGCCGCGCCTGCTTTTTGCATACTCAATAACCTTCGAGGCCGCCCCGAAACACTGTTCGAATCCTCGCCCGGGTCCGGTGTAATGAAGCACCCAAAGACCATCGAACAGAGAGGAACAAGGAAAATCATGAGCCTTGTAGTGAGCTTGTTCATCGGCTTTCCTTTCAGAGTGTATTGGTCGATATCATCTCAATAAGAGGAGCTTCTTTGTTACTGTGAAACTACCCGAAGTCAACCGGTACAGATAGACACCACTGGCAAGCCCGGACGCATCGAATGCCACTTCGTAATGTCCCGGCTGCTTCACTTCGTTCACCAGCGTTGCCACCTCTCGGCCAAGGAGATCGTACACGCGTAGGGACGTATGGCCATACGTTCCGGCAGGAATCTTGAATTGAATGGTTGTTGTTGGATTAAACGGGTTCGGATAATTCTGCGCGAGATGAAACTCTGTCGGAACCGCACGTCGATCAACCGGTTCATTCACATCGGTGAGAATCGTTGTTCCTGTTTCGAATTCCGTCAATGATGCCGCGGGCCCGTTCTGGTTTGCAGCGGGATCGAGGAACCCCGTAGCAGCAATCACGGCAATTTCCCCCGCCTGTCCCGATAGGTCAATCGGGAATGAGCCGATGAGCTGGTTGTTGTCCGTTCTTCTCATCTCAAAGACATAACTCCCCGGCGCCAGGCCGACGCTCGAGTCGGAGACGTCGCTGTAGCGGAGGTTCTGCACCAGCGTTCCACCTCCCTGAAGAGAGATATTGAGGGCAGGCGCATCGGTGATGGCATGAAGGAAGATGACGCGCGCAAGATGATCGCCGCCCGCCTCGATGGGAAGCGGCAAAGCAAGAATGCGGAATTCGGTCGATCGTGCGTCCGGGTTCGGCGCAAAATCAAATGGATCATCCACGCCGAGGAGAGCAATCAGGCCGGGACTTGCTGCGCTCAGATACAAGCTATCTGTCACCAAGATCGGATTAAACTCCTGCCCTTCACGATACACCTCGGCTCTCATGTACTCCAGAAACGGGAGGCTGTCCACCGCTACGGATTGACCGATGCCGAGACTGTCGAAGAGAACCCGCTCTTCGGTGCCTTGCGGAGAGGTAACAAGAGGGCTGCACCTTGGCAGATGGGCCACCATGCGTACCCCTCTTCCTGCATTACCGCCTCCGGATGACCTGACGCCACTCGATGAGGCGACAACCGTAAGCCGCGGCTGCCATATGTAGCGCCAGCGGGCAATACCGTTCGCCGGAGGGACATTATGCCCCGCCCGTGTGAAGTTGCCTCCAACATACACGTTCTCGGCAGCTTCATAACATGAGGCTAATGAGAGCAGTGCATAGACAGGGCCATCGGTACCATTCAGGTTCACATCCGGGATATCCGGCCTTCCGTTCCAATACTGACGAAGATGTTGTCCCGGGAACTGATCCGTAACGAACAATCCAACGCGATTGATGAGCCGGGTGTTGCCGTTTTCATATCTTCCGAAAGTGAAGTTTCCGCCGACGAAGGCTCCGTTGTAGTGTGTGTGGTAGATTCGTGCAATTGCATGAACCGGTCCGGTGGTGCCCCCCTGAAGGATGTTCCACTGGTTGCTCGGATCATTCCAAAAGGAAAGGTAGGGAGTGTTGACCGTTGAGCCGTCCTCGTTCGTCGAGACGGTGAAATCGCCCCCCACCCAGACCCGCGGGAAGTGCCCCCCGATATGGTACGCGAGCGCCCGCACGGTGCCATTTACTCCTTGCCCGACAGCCGCTCCCCACGAGTTTGCCTGGATATTCCAGCGGGCAATGTTGCGAGTGGGGGTTTGCGCTCCGGATTCAGAGACTACGCCATCGAAGGAACCGCCGAGATACATATCGTACTGCGGGGTGTAGAAATATCCGTGCCTCGCGATTACGCGGACCTCCTTGTTTCCTCCATATACACCTTGGCCAACAAGACGCATATCCCAGTTCCCCACGGAACGGTAGAATTCAACCAGAGAGTTGGCTCGTATCCTTGTCTGACCAAAGGCCGCTGTATCGAATGCACCTCCGACGAAGAGTTGCGGTATTCCTCCCAGGACCGAATACAGTTCAAGAGCATACACCGTCCCAACGACGCCCCCATCAAACGGTTCCCATTCTTCGGTCGTGTGATCCCACTTCGCGATACTCATTGCCGGGACGGTTGTTCCATTGGCGTTGTACGCAACAGTGAAGTTCCCCCCGACAAACACACTCCCCCTGTCGGCTGCGATGGCGTACACCGGCCCGTTGACGCCTCCTCCGAGAGAAGCCCAGTTGACTCCATCGTAGAAGGCAATGTTGTTTGCCGGTATTCCGGCGACAGCATTGAACGTTCCCCCCATATACAAATACTCCCTGCGGTCGGCAAGCGGCCGCTCTGCGGTTGCGGCAAGCGCCAACACCGTTCCTGCCACCCCCGAGAAGTTGAGCAGGGGCGTCCACCCTGTACCGTGTATCCATTGGGCATTATTGATGATGTCATGTGTTGTGTTGGAGGAGGGATCGAAAATCCTGTTATACAATCCGCCGACGTACAAACCTTCAGCGGTTCGTCCTGTTCTTCCCGCCAAAGTTCTCACAATCTCCCCCGAGAACCTCCCGATCTTTTCCCATTGTCCCGGCTGAATCCGGCGCGCAACAACGTTCCCCGGAGGGTTGTTATCGCGGTAATAGGCACAAACGATGTCGCTTCCATCAATCGTCATTTGATAGAAGTCTGTTGTTCCGGGTCCCAAGGGAAGCCCGGCGGATTCATTGAACCATTGAGTGCCATTCCAACGGACAAGCGGCCCGTTGGCGGTTGTATTATCATTGTTGCGGGCGGTCGTAAAGACGCCTCCCACGAGTAACTCATTTGCTGCATTCATTGCAAGGCTCGTGACATACGGGCCGAATATGAACGGGGCATTGGAGACTCCCTGCCCGAGCGGCTGCCACTGAGTGCCGGTCCACAATGCAATGTGGTTGACGGTTACTTGTCCGCCGCCGGTGTCTATTGCGGTGAGAAAATTCCCTCCGACATAAACACCATGAACAGAAGCCGTCATTACGCCGACATAGTTGAAGGCGCCGGAAACTCCTTGCCCGACAGGTTGCCACGTGTTGTTTGTGGTGCTCCAGAACCCGATTCGCGGCAAGGTAACTTGCCCGCCGCCCGGGTTCGTTGCAATCATTGTTCCACCGCCGACATATACATCACCGTTGAACGCGGCAATACAGTTGATTATAGCGGCGATATCGATCCCCCCGCCGAGGGCTTCCCATGCATTCGTTTGTATATTCCAACGTGCAATGCGACTAACGGGGATAGGAGGTCCACCCGGAGTATTGTACACGGTCAGGAAGGTTCCGGCGACATACACATTGCCCAAACCATCAACCTCGATGGCGAACGGATCAACGTTCGACGTTCCGTTCTCGAACCGGTCACCGAGTGTGACCCAGTTTCCACCGTTCCAACGAACAACGCGCATCACACGACGCCCGTCAAAGTTCACTCTTCCCGCGACATAGATTCCGCCGTTCGGGGCGACGGTGGAAACCGTTGCGCCTAAATCAAGGGGTCCGCTCTGTTGAACCCCGATTGCCCTCCAATCCGAGGCCGCCGGCGCGGGCGGGGGCCACTGAGCATACGTGTACGAAGCGAGTAAAAAAGTAAGCGCGAATGTGTACTTCATAAATCCTCCTGCACGATGTGTAGTTGCATGGCGAAAAGATAGGAAGAGAGATGAGCCATCTCAACACAAGAAGATGTGATTCCGCCTTGTGAAGGGATGATTCCCGTTTTTGCTGCAGATTAGATTTTGGCAGGAGGGGAGATTATGCCTTGCGCCAGCCCTTTTGCAACCGCCTCGCCGCGGCTGTGCGCTTGCAGCTTTTCGTAGATCTTGCGTATGCGCGACACGACTCCATCAACCGAAAGGAAAAGTTGTTGCGCAATCGTCGCATAGGATTTCCCTTCGGCGAGGAGGATTAACACCTCGCGCTCTCTGTCGGTGAGTGTATGTTGGGGGGATTGGTGAACCGCGGGCGGTTTCTGAAACGTTGCAATGACTTTGCGGGCAATGTTGGGAGACATCGGCGAACCGCCTGCTGCCGCGTCCTTGATGGCTTTGACGAGTTCCGGCGGGCTGACTTCTTTCAGCAAATACCCTGTGGCGCCATTACACAGAGCATCGAAGATTTTCTGATCGTCTTCATAAACGGTGCAGATGATCACGGCTGCATCGGAGTTCGCTTCCTTCAGCTTCAGAACTCCTTCGATCCCCGATATGCCGGGCAAGCCGATATCCATCAGCACGACTTCGGAATCGGTGAAGGCATCGTGGGCGAACGCTTCTTCGCAGCTTTCAAATGCGCCGATGATTCTGATACCGCTGTCCGCACGAAGCGTTGCAGTCCACCCCTCGCGGACGAAGCGATTGTCTTCGACGATCGACACCCAAATCGGGTTCTGTGTAGTAGTTGGTGATTTCATGGCCCCTTCGATAGTAAAAACATTCCGGCTCGATTACATCACATGAATGTGTGTTTCTTGTGTCGCGTTCCGGGAGAGTTTGAATACGTACTTGTTGAGACCTCATCCCCCGGCCCCTTCTGGGATACCACACTAAACATCAAACGAAATCCTCCAATCCGTTCCTGTTCCGGGTGAAGTCGTGAGATTCATGACTGCCCCGAGAACCTCTCCCCGCGAACGGATGTTCTTCAGCCCGTGCCCATCTTTCGCTGACGAAGCATCGAATCCAACTCCGTTGTCTGAGATCGAAAGAGAAACGCGTCCGCCCTTCACTTCTAACCGGATTCGCGCCTCGCTGCATTGGGAATGCTTCACGGCATTCGTGACGATTTCCTTAAAGAGAAGCCAGAAATGCCTCCTGCGTTGCGGGTCAATCACTACTTCGATCTCGGAAGAGGGCATTTCAATATTGTGAGCGATGCCTTTACTCTCGAACAACTCCGATGCATGCCGTTGCAACTTTGAAATGACGGTGTTCCAACTGTCATTTGCCGGATCAATGGACCAGATGATGTCACTCATCGCTTCACGGGCATGAGCAGAGCTTTCGGAGATGAGTGAAAGGAACTTGCCGGCGTTCTCCTTCTCTTCACCTTGTTCCATCGCTTGCGCGAAGAACGAAATACTGCTCAACGTGCTTCCCACTTCATCGTGAAGGTCGCGGGCAATTTGGACCCGTGTCTTTTGTTTTTCCAACTCGGCACGCAGCTCCGCCTCCCGCATGGCTGCTTCATGCCGCTCACGCGCTTTGATCTTGTTTATCTCATACCTTCTGAATCCGACTCCACTCAACGCCAGCACGATTCCGTAGAGGCAATACGCCCACCACGTTTGCCACGGCGGCGGTGCGATCGTGAATGCAAAAGATGTTCCCTCCTCGTTCCACACACCGTCGTTGTTGGAGCCTTTCACGCGGAACACATAGTCTCCCGGAGAGAGGTTTGCATAGCTGACGTACCGTCGTGTTCCCGACTCCACCCAATCTCTTTCAAGACCTTCAAGCCGGTAGGCATACCGGTTCTTCCCCGGCTCAACGAAGTCGAGCGCGGCGAACTCAAATGCCAGGAAGTCCTCATCGTACGAAAGTGCGAGAGATGGATGAAGGATGTTCCTTTCGTTATCGAGCACCCGCACGCTCGTCAGCACAACCGGCGGGACATGCGTATTGACGGCGATGTGCTCCGGTCTGAAGATGTTCAGTCCGTTCACTCCTCCGACGTAGAACATGCCGCTGCGTCCTTTGTGTACGGCGCCCCGGCGAAATTCCAACGACTGGATTCCATCACCCTCATCATAAGCAATACACGAGCCGCTTTTCGGATTGAAGCGCGCAAGCCCGTATCCCGTTGTCAGCCACAGTTCACCGGTTTTGTCGTCAAGCAGTATTCCGTAGATATGGTTGTTCGGCAGCCCGTTGCTTGTCGAGTAATATGTGATGGAATCGCCGACGGGGTCGTACCGGTTCAGTCCGTCGCCCCACGTCCCGAACCACATTGTGCCATCGGGTTCTTCAGCGATTGCCACCACGATGTTTCCGCTGATTGCCTTGCCCCCGGCGCGCGGACTCGCCCGGTTCAACACCACTGACTCGTTGGTTGCGGGATTGAAACGGATAACGCCGGCACCCCATGTTCCAAGCCAGAAATATCCTCGCCGGTCTTCATGGATCGCCCATATGTAGCTGGCAGGCAATGGCGGGTCCGTTGTCATAGAGTGATGCCGGTAGGTGTTGGCTTTTGCGTCGAACCGGCTGACTCCACCGCCACTCTGACCAATCCAGAGATAGCCATGGGAGTCAACGAAGAGACTTGTGATGAACCTGTTCGTAACGTCCTGCGGGCCCGGCGGAAGACCGAGGTTCTTTACGACGCCTTTCGTATCAAGCCGATGCAGCCCGGATTCAAGATGGCCGAACCAGATGTTTCCTTCTCCATCTTCACACACCGAATACAAAGCGCCTTTGCGCAAGGGGCGCGGAACGTGATCGAGCCGGGAGCCATCGCGATTCACATGGTGCATGCCGCTTTGCGTTGCTATCCAAAGGTTGCCGCGCGAATCTTCATGGATGGCGTTCACGGTTGCGGCGTTCATGGAGAGGTGATGGAACTTCTTGCGATGCGGATCGACCTTGGAAAGTCCTGTCGCAACGGTGCCTAACCAGAGAATGCCCGTTCGATCTCGATGAAGAGATAGAACAGTATGCGATGAAAGAGCATTGGGGTCTTGTGGGTCCGGAACAAACCGCGCTTGCTCACCCGTCCGGGTATTCAGCCGTACGAGGCCGTCGCCGTCCGTCGCAACCCAGAGGTTGCCCGACATATCCCCGGACAGGGCAGATACGGGATTCCTGAGGTGAGGGATCCGGACACGCGTGAAGTCGTCGGTCGTTGAACTGTATTGGCAAATGCCCGCGTCCGTTCCGAACCACACACTCCCATCGTGCATTTCGTAGATGGCGAAAATGTACTCGCCTGACAGCGAGTGCGTGTTCTCCGGTTCCGGTTTATAGACGCGGCTGCTTCCGGATTCTCTGTCGAAACGCGCGAGACCGCGGCGCGTTCCAACCCAGAATCGGCCGTCGGAGTCTTCATAGATCCTGTGGACATTGCTGCTCGGCAGACCATCGGCGGCTGTGTACCGGGTAAACGTTTCCGTTGAGCGGTTGAACTTGTTGAGACCTCCATTCCACGAGGCCGCCCACACGTCATTTCTTCGATCAACATACACCCATACGACTTCATTGCCGAGCAGACTCGTCGAATCACCGGGCATACTCGTGTAGCGTACGAATCTGTCCGCGGCCCGCACATAGCGGTTCAGCCCGCGCCCTGATGTTCCAACCCACACATCGCCGCTCGAATCTTCGCAGACCGACCAGATAAAATCTCCCGAAAGTGATGTCGAGTCGGATGGGTTGTGCGCATACCGTTTGAAGGTGTAGCCGTCGTAGCGAAGAAGGCCGGTTGCCGTGCCCAGCCAGAGAAACCCCTGCTTGTCCTGAAGGATGGAGTAGATTGTTCCGCGGGACAGACCGTCGGCGGTGGAAAGCTGTTGGAATATGATGTTCTCCTGCTGCGCCGCAACAACGCTCGCGCCAAAAAGAGCAACAACTATCAAGGAACGGTTGGGACGCATAACGGTGAAATGTAGAAGAGATTGAGGAGAATCTCAACAGAAAGTCCCGCCCTTTTCGACCCGGGACTTTCCAAGATGATGGTCAGCGAAGCAGGAGCATCCTGCGAGTCTGTGCATGATCTCCGGCCTGGATGCGGTAGAGATACACACCCGACGAGACCATCCTGTTGTTCCAGTCCCTCCCGTCCCACACAACCGAATGTCTCCCCGAGACCTGGACCTCATCCACCAGAGCGCGTATCTCCTGTCCGAGCAGCGTGTAGATCTTCAACGTTACTCTCGCACTGGTTGGCAGGTCGTACTCAATGGTGGTGGCGGGGTTGAACGGATTGGGGTAATTCTGGTTCAGTCGAGGGTGATGCGGGATATGCGGCACACGCCCCTCTTCAACCCAAACCAACCCGCCTGTTGTCGTGCGAAGTATCGTCCTCTGGCCGACTATGATGCCATTGCTTCCACCGGAAAAATGCACGTCTTCCAGATCGTATGTGCTGAGCGGCGGGTGTTGAATCCACGTGTTGCCGAGATTTGTCGTGTACAAAATCACTCCGCTGAGGCCTACTGCCGTCGCGCTTGAATCATCCGAGAAAGCAACCGAGTTGAGCTGACGTGTGGTTCCACTATTCAACGCTTCCCAACTCAGACCGGCGTTGCTTGTACGGAGAATTCTGCCGCCAACCCCCACCGCCAATCCGGCTCCGGTACTGTTGAACGCAAGTCCCACAAGTGCTTGCGTGATGCCGGAAGGGATTGGGTCCAAAGTGTTGCCGCCGTCTGTCGTTCGGTAGATGAGGCCGGAGCCGGTTGCGCCGCCTACTATGACTCCTGTGCTGCTGTTGAAGAAGTGGACATTGAGAAGTTGGGGTGCCTGACCGGTGTGTAACGTGACCCACTCGGCGCCGCCATTTGTCGTGCGCTGCACGGTTCGGTTGTTACCTACGATCCATCCAAGGTTATCATCGAGAAAGAAGACAGCATTGTTGAAGGAAACCGCACCATTTTGAGGGAACCACGTTGTTCCACCGTCGGTGGTCCGTGTGATAACGCTGGGAGAGCCCACTGCTGTACCGATATCAGGGCTGGAGAAGTACACGTCCCAGAGGCCGGCAATAATACCGGTGCCGCTGGTCTGATTCTGCCAGATGGTGCCGCCATCGGTAGACCGAAGAATCACGCCCGGATTCTGAGTCAGTCCACCGACAATTACGCCAGTGCTCACATCGGGAAAATGAACAGCCGCCAGCGTGGTGTTCACTGGCACGCCCTGAGTCTGCGAAACCCAGCTGGCACCTGCATTCGTCGTGCGATAGATGGCTTGATTGGTGGCGAATGAACCTCCAACGATGACGCCGGTCCCGCCGCTGCCAACCCACAAATCATTGAAATCTTCCGACGTAAAGGGAGTTTCAGATGTCCAACTCCCTCCACCATTTGTTGTTTGCAGAATCCTTCCAGTATTTCCCACCATCCATCCATTGTCAGCGTCTATGAAACGGATGGATTCCAGTCTGGAACCAAGACCCCCGGTCACAGTGAACCACTCCGCTCCTGCGTTGGTGGTGCGCCGAATGGTGCCGCTGTTTCCAGCCACAATACCGCTGTCGGCGTTGATGAAGTATGTGCAGAGGAGAGCGTTGGTTGTACCGCTGGTTTGCGGGTTCCAAATCGCGCCACCGTCAGTGGTTCTGAGAATCGTTCCGCCTTCCCCGGTTACCGTTCCGGTGTTTGCATCGACAAAGAAAACAGATGTGAGCACACGGATGGATCCGCTAACCTGGCTGTTCCACGTAACGCCGCCGTCCGTTGTGCGGAGGATGATGCCGGTCTCGATTCCCAGGGTACCCCCGACCGCAGTCCCATTATTTGCGTCGGAAAAGTAAACACCGTTGAGCCGTCCAATGGTGCCTGTTGGCCGGACTATCCAGCTTGCGCCCCCGTTCGTCGAGTGAAGGATCGTTCCGGAGTCTCCGACCGCTACCCTGTTGGCAGCGTCAACGCAGAACACATCCGTGAGATGACGCCACGTTGCGCCATACTGAGGCATCCAAGTGATTCCCCCGTTGTTGGTGTTGAGGATCGTGCCGAACTCTCCAACCGCTGTCCCACTGTAGGCGTCAGCAAACGAGACACCTTTGAGGACGCTTCCTGTCGGAAGCGGATTCTGCCAGAACCAGCCTGATTGGGCCATCCCGGTGCATGTGGAAATGATGAGCAAAGTTGCCGATCGAAGAATCAGAATGCACATTTTCCTATGGAAGAAAGAAGGAGGTTCGGAGTGCTGCATGGCGTTCTTTCGGATGTCTTGGAACAATACCATAATTATCGGGAATCGAAAAGTGTGCTATCGAGTTTCGGACAATATAACGGCCAATGCGGGTCATGTCAAGCAAATACGGATATAACGGAAATCGGTCAGTAACAGTAAAAAAATCCCCTCCCGATGTAACGGAAAGGGGACCGGAGACGCCAAGATGGCTTTCTCAGCGCAGCAGAATGAGCCGCTTTGTCTGCGTGAACTCGCCTTCCTGGAAACGGTAGAAGTACACGCCGCTTGCCAACCCTCCGGCATCCCACGTCACCTCATGGCTCCCGGGTTGCATCACCTCGTTCACCAGCGTCGTGACTTCACGGCCAAGCAGATCGTACACCCGAAGTGACACGACATGTCCCGCCCCTACGGAAGCAGGCACGGAGAATCGAATTCTAGTGGACGGGTTGAAGGGGTTCGGATAGTTTTGCTCAAGCTTGAATTCGTCCGGGAGATCGGATGTGGTCTGCCCCACAGCGGTGATGATCGGGCTTGTTGTCCGGTAGATGCCTGCTCCCCCTGCGCCGTACAGCCTCCCATCCGGGGCAATGGCAAGGCGATCGAGGATCGTATTGAGCAAGCCGTCGCTGTGTGTGGTCCACACTCCTCCTTCATTGGTGGATTTATAGAGTCCGGACGGAGTCCCAAGCAGCAACACTCCGCCCGTTGAAACAAGAATCCTGTATTGAACTCCGACCGGAGTGCCAGCTACCACGGTCCAACTTGCGCCGTCGTCCGTAGATCGGAAGATACCGCCCAAGGTGTGCGAATAAATGGTACCATTCGTGAGCTGCACGAACCTGCCGATAGATACGCTGCCGAAAGGAGAAGAACCGGAGTTGGCCCATGTTCCACCACTCGGCAATCTATTGACACCACTGTTGAAGGTTCCGGCCAGTACGGTCCCGGCCGATGTTACAAAAATTGATGTGATGTTTCCGCCCCCTGAAAGAGAAGTCCAGGTTTGCCCGTTGTTGACTGACCTGACAGCTCCACCCGACCCCCCGGAGACGAAGTCGCCATTCGGAGCAACCGCAATGCCGGTGCTACCCGATGTGGAAGTCTTTGTCCAATTCGCGCCGTTGTCGGAGGAAGTGAAAAGCCCTTCTCCCATTCCCGCGACGATAATTCCGGGAGCCTTGCCGGCAATGGCATTGACAATGGCGATGGTTGCGGAACCGGTGATCGGAAGAGTTGCCCTCGTAAAGGTGGAGCCATTGTCATGAGAATAATCTATCCGGCCTCGACCAAGCCCGTTGAAAATCCCTCCGGTTGGCGTTACGGTCAATGAGTTCGAAAGCGTGTTGTTGATTCCTGTGTTGGCAGGATTCCATGTCGCCCCCGCATCGGTGGACTTCTGGATACCTCCGAATATGCCGCCGACAACGTCTGATCCGGATGTGAGAAACGAACCGTTGGCAGTTACCATGAAGTCGGTGGCAGACCCGAATGGATTTCCGATGGATGTCCAACCCGTGCCGCCGGCGGCGGCGCGAAATGTTCCACCGGTAGTGGACGCAAGAATCTGACCTCCTGATGTTTCGGCTATGTGATTGACTGTTTGGGAAGAGGCCATGGGAATGGAATCGGTTTGCGTCCAGTTCGCCGCGCCGTCATTACTCACGTACACACGATTGCGGATCCCGACATAAATTGCCCCACCGGAGCTGACGAACACCGGCTTGACATTCGTGTTTGCCAGCAGGCCGTTGCTCATTCTCGTCCAGGAATCACCATTGTTCACTGACTTGTACACGCCGACCTCCGTATTCACGTTGCCGGAATTCACCGATGCGTACAGGTTCCCCGATGCATCGGATGAAATGGCCGACACGTTCCGAAAGTAGGTGAACGGGCCGACAACATAGCTTGGCAAACCAGTGCTTCGTTGCAGCCATGTCGCTCCCCCATCGGTCGAACGATGGACGCCGCCATCGGCAGCTTCTGCACCCACGAACAAGAGTCCGCTCGAAGCCAAATGGAAATTTGTTCTGCCGATCGGGCTTCCAGCGACCTGTTCCCAACTCTGCCCGGCGTTGCTGGAACGATACATTGCTCCGCACAATGCTATCGCAGTTCCTCCACCCACAATTACAATGTCTGAAACCGTTGTATTCTGTGGAAGCCCGCTCCATCGAGGAACCCACGAGACCCCTTGATTTGTGGAGACGTAGATACCACCGCCATTCGGCGCTCCCGCGTACCATCTTCCGTTTGCATTGTCTTCCGCAAGGCATTGAACATAGAACGTTCCGTCCGGCCCAGGTATCCGCTCCCAAAACGGTTGGGCGTGTCCTTTGATGGAAGCGAAGGTCAGACCCAAAACAACAATTGTAGCCATTGCTTTCATGACAATCTCCTTACTTGAACTACTTTGTTAGAAGGTGATGGGGACAATGTTTGTGAAAACTACGGCGGAAGAAGAGGCGGTACAATACCCCATGTGGGGGTTTCGCCTGTCAACGAGAGGAGAGGGTCAGACGAGTTTTTTTTCAATTGCAACACGGACCGCCAGTGCGCGGGAGTGAACGTGAAGCTTGCGGTAGATATTTTTGATGTAGGATTTTGCGGTGTGGGGACTGATGAACATCTTTTTGGCAACGGAGGTGTAGGTCTCGCCTTCAACGAGTCCTTGCAGCAACTCAAGCTCGCGGTCTGTAAGAAGTGATTTCACATCATCAGGTGGTTCGGCAGAAGTCGTTCGATCAACATTCCTCCCCCGGATAAACGAAAGTACTGTCCGGGCAATGGACTGCGACATGGGCGCGCCGCCGTTTGCCAGCTCCTTGATTGCCTGTTCTATGTTGTTGAGGGATTCATCCTTGAGCAGATAGCCCGATGCACCGGCTTGAATAGATTGGAAAATTTTCGACTCATCCTCGAATACCGTCACCATCATCACGTCAATGTCGGGGAAGATTTCCTTCAATTCGTTTGTCGTCTCAATTCCGGATTTTCTCGGCAGCTCGATATCCATCAGCACAATGCGGGGAAGTTTGGAGGGAGGAAGCCGTTTGAGCCGGCGCAACACTTCCTCCCCGGAAGCGCATGAGAAAGCCAAACGGATGTCCGGAAAGAGTTTGAACTGCTCTTCAAACCGCTTCCTCAGCGTCGGGTTGTCTTCGACAAGTGCAACAAGGATTGACATGGCAAACTCAAATAACAGAGAACCTCTTCAACTTCAATACCCCATTCGGGGGGATGTTGGCAACTCATGAGCTAACGCGCTGAACGGGTATTGTAACTTCGATGCTGGTTCCCTTTCCCGCTTCGCTTGTGAGAGCAAACTGACCTCCCACCTCTTCAGCCCTGGTCTGCATGTTCATAAGTCCCCGGCCCCTGCCCGCGCCTTCCGAGCACTTCCCATTGCCGTCGTCTCTAACGATAAGTTGTACAGAGGCATCAATCACTGTGAGGTCAACCCATACGTTTTTTGCACGCGCATGCTTCACGCTGTTGGTTACTGCCTCCTGTGCAATCCGCAGCAGGTTCAAGGATTGAATGGGTGTAAGGACAAGTTCCGCCGCTGCGTCGGCTGTAAAGTGCAGCTTCGGCCTCTTCCGGTACTTGACGATATTGCCGACATGCTGCTCAAGCGCGGGTACGAATTTTTGCCACGGCATCTCGTTTGTCGAAAGCGCCCATATCGTTTCCCGCAACTGCCCGATGCCGGCGCGTGCATCATCGTGCAGGGAAGAGAGCAGCTTGCCGGTTTGTGTTGTGCCCGACTTTGCATACTTGCCCGCCAACTCAAGACCCGATACGAGTCCGACCAGACTTGAACCAACGCTATCGTGCAACTCTCGCGAAATCCGATCCCGTTCGCGTTGGATGGCCTTCTGGCGTTCCAGTTCTTCGACCTTCTTCTTGAGTCTTCGGATAGAAAAGAAGCGCACCGCTCCGATTAATGTTACGGCAATCAGGATCCCCGCCAGAAATCTGAACCACGCCGTCATCCAAAACGGCGGCGCGAGTACAATCTGCAGTGCTGTTCCGTGATCATTCCATGTACCGTCGTTGTTCGATGCTTTCACCCGAAAAACATAGTCTCCCGGCTCCAGGTTGCTGAAGCTCGCGTACCTCCGGTTGCCTGTATACACCCAGTCGGCGTGGATTCCCTCCATCATATACGCGTATCGGTTCTTCTCCGGCTCGCGGTAATCAAGAGCGGTGAATTCGAAGGAGAGGAAATTCTCATCATACCGCAGCCGCACCTGCCGCTTGAACGAAATGGACGTGTCCAGCGGGACTTCCTTCTCGAACACCTTGAAGGATGAGATGACGACGGGAGGCGGTTTCGTGTTCATCCGAATGCTGTCCGGATGAAAGTGGATGAACCCGTTCACGCCGCCGAAATACAACCGTCCGTCAGCGCCTTTCGACGCGGCGTTGACGTTGAACTCGGTAATGGCAAGATGAGTGCCGCTGTGGAAGTTGGTAAAAGTTCGCGTCGAGGGATTGAATCGGGAAAGTCCCCCTTGCGTGCTGAGCCATATATCTCCGGCGTTATCCTCGACGATTGCTTGGACCACCTTGTGAAGAAGCCCCGCCTGCTCATCGAAACACTCGAACGCTCCTGTGGCGCGATTGCCGGATGAAAGCAATGCAAGTCCACCCAACGTTCCAATCCAGATGTTGCCGGCCCGGTCTTCGAATGTAGAGGTAATGCGTTCATTGCAGGTCGCAGAGCGGAACTGAACAAATGTGCCCGATGCGGGAATCAGTTTGTTGAGACCTGCGCCGAAGGTCCCTATCCACACTTCTTTTTGATGGCTCCGTTCGCTGATAACGAGGGAGAAGACATCTTCCTGACTCATGCTGTGAGGATCGGATAGGCCGACAGGGTACGTGTGAAATCGCCCAATGTCGAGAGAATCCAAATGGATTCGGGAGAGTCCCCCTGTCATGCCGAGCCAGAGATAGCCATCGCCGTCATCGCGGATCACACGCATGAGGTTGGACGGGAGAGTGAAAGGCCATGCCGAATCTTTGGAAAATCGCGTGAAGGATTCGCGCCTCGCGTCAGCACGAAACAGTCCGCCCGGATGTGCCCACAAACCGACCCACAACGTTCCACGCCGATCTTCATGAAGAGCTTTCACATAAGGATCAGGAAGCTTCCCGGTGTCGTTGCGGCCAACCGGATATTGGTGGAAGTGGAACAGCAATGAGTCTGCCGGTTCTCGCGAGCGATGCAAACCTCCTTTTCTTGTGCCGACCCAAAGAGTGCGGCTGCGGTCTTCTAGGATTGCGGTAACATCGGCATCGCGCAAGCTGCTCCGATCATGCGGATCGTAGCCGACGAAACGAAATGGATAAGAGTTGCGGAGCGTCTTGTCTATGCCGCTCGTGAGAAATCCGAGCCACGTTACTCCGGAACGATCGACAAGAATCGAAGTAATCCAATTGCTTCCCGGGCCGTCGGGGTGTGCTGGATTGTGCGCATGTTGGGTGATGCGGCGGCGGTGGATATCCACCTCAAACAATCCTTTCGTTGTTGTCCCGACCCAAAGTACTCCTGGCTCCACCTCCGTCATTGTCCAGACCGGCTCTTTTTGCAGGGAAGAGTTGGACAAGAATTGCTCTCCTCCTGAAAGAAACGTGTTTCTCTCGTAATCCAGCAGTCGCACTCCTTCCTCAGTCCCCACCCACACAATCCCGGGCATACCCGTGACTTCAGCGAAGGAAAACACGGTTCCTTCAGTTCGCCACGTACCGAGGATTGTTGCCGACTCGCCAGGTCCATGTTGAGCGTGCCTCATTCGAGTGATACTCTTCGCGCCGCCTGCCCACAGGTTTCCTCGGGAATCCTCGAACAGACTCTGCACTCCTCCAGGAACAAGCATGGCGCGGTTGGCTGCATGATCAAGAAGTTGCTGTGCGGAAAGATGCAATGAGTCGGCAGGAAGGCGGAGAAGTTTGCCGTTTTGAAATCCGATCCAGATTCCGCCACTCTGTTCACGAAGTAAAATCGCCGCAGGGGGGACTTGGGCAGATCGAAATTGCGAATCGATACGAAGGTGCTCGAAGGAATCAGTAACAGGATCGTAGACATCCACTTGACCGGGAAGGAGGCTAACCCACAACCGTTGGCGCGTGTCCTCTGCAAGGCCGACAACATAATTATCCGCGAGAGATGTTGAATCTGAAGGATCGTGGCTGTACGGGCTGAAGGAGTGCCCGTCATACCTGTTCAAGCCATATTGCGTTCCGATCCAGAGAAATCCTCTGCGATCTTGGAGGAGGCACAACGCACTGTTCTGTGATAACCCTTGTGCCGTGCCGAAATGATGGAACCTGAGCGGTTGCGCAGAAGCGTCGCTCGTGAAGAGGTAAACGGCACTCAGCGCGAGTACAATTCGGGAAAGGTGATCAGACATGGGAAAGAACAAATCGTATGGAATTTGGATCAAGTTCGTGAGAATGGGATGAAAGTTCAATAGTGGGGGGAGCGCCCTTGCCGGGTCCGCTCGGCGGTTGGTTCGCAATCTCTCCCTCATTTGGGAATTTACTGCCTCCAACTGACCAGATGAAATCTCCGGATTGTGATGCTTAATCGGAAGGAGCCGAGCAGGGCAACAAGGATCAAGGATCGAGTGGTGGGCATGATGATGGAATGTAGAGGAGATGGGTGAGAAAATCCAACAAAAGTCCCGACAAGGGATGGTTCGGATTTTTGGAAGCTCTGTTTTGGGAGCCAGCGAAATCCGTATTTGTCCAGGAGAAAGGAGTAGGTGGTTCCGCGTCACGAACCGTCGACCGGGGACAGCTGCTGGAATATCACGTTCTGCTGCTGCGACACAATGACGCTCGCGCCAAAAAGAGCGACAAGTGTCAAGGAACGGTGGAAACGCATTGTGGTAAATTGTAGGGGAGATTAGGGAGAATCTCAATAGAAAGTCCCCGGACTTTTCGACCCGGGACTTTCCAAGAACGTGTTCCTGATGATGGTTAGCGCAGAAGAAGAAGGCGCTTTGACTGCATGAACTCGCCCGCTTGCAAGCGGTAGAAATACACGCCACTCGCCATCCCCGTCGCATCCCACGTTACCTCGTAGCTACCCGTCCCCTTCAGTTCATTCACCAGCGTTGCGACTTCGCGGCCGAGGATATCGTACACCTGTAGAGAGACACGACCGTGCGTCCCTACAGGAATGGAAAACCTGATGTTTGTGCTCGGGTTGAACGGGTTGGGATAGTTCTGGTGAAGCATGAATTCCGCCGGAAATCTAGTGCCGCCGCCTTCACGGACATCAGTGATCACCTCTCCAACAGGTCGCCGCCACACGCCGTGGCCGACAGTAGCGACATACAGATGTGTCCCAGTCGAACGGACGCCTCGCAGGCGAAGCGTCGGCAATCCCGCATTCGACGCAAGCCATGTCTGCCCATTGTTCGTCGACACGTACATGCCCGAATCTCTCGACGAAGCGAAGAGCGTGGCCGTATCTTGTATCGCGATGAAATCCACTTCCACTCCCGTCATTCCCGTGTTGGATGGCGACCACGCAACGCCGAAGTTCGTTGAGCGATAGACACCATTTGTTGTCCCTGCAAACATGGTGTTGCCAATGAACCGCATGTGACGCGGGGTTACACCGGTACCGAGAACAGTCGAAAACCAATTCGTACCGTTGTTGGTTGTTCGTAAGACGGCCCCTTCAGAAGCTCCGATGAATACTGTTCCGGCACCGCCAATGGCAACACAGGTGGCGGCAAACGTGGTGAACCCGCTCATGATCTGTGTCCAGGATTCCCCGTCGTCGGTGGATCGGTAGACACCGTCAGTTACGGCTTGCGTCATAAAGACGTCCGTTGTTCCACGGGTTGCTATGCCCGTGCAAGGAAAAGGCGGACTTCCGAACGAGCGTGACCAACTTGTGCCGTTGTTCGAGGATTTGTACAAACCATCGTCTTCAGTGCCGGCAAACCATGATGAACCTCTGGTGGCAAACTGAAGCACGCTGGGAATGGAATAGACGCTTTCAAAGCCTGAATTCCGCGCCGACCAGGTGAACCCGCTGTCGCTTGAGACGAAGAACCCTCCGCCATACGTTCCCACCTGCCACTCTGCCCCGCCGGATGTGAACGAGAGGTTTGTCACCCACGATTTTGCAAGTCCGCCGGACGACCTTATCCAGGTGGTACCGGCGTTCGACGAGCGGAAAATGCCGCCGCCCCACGTTCCCACAACAACATCGCTGCCTGCCGTGGCAATTGATTTTGTCCATCTCGGAATGAGGCCGTCGTTGCGCAGGGTCCAGGAGGTTCCATTATTTGTCGAGACGTAGACACCCGCAGTCCACGGCGACGTGCCCACTTGAAACACCGCGGGCACATAGAGCGCGGTTGGGGTTACCAGGAGGTCTTGAATTCCCCTTGGCAGACCGGTGATCTGCGACGAGGTCCAACTCGTACCGTTGTCCGTGGATCGTGCAACCCGTGCCGCGCCTGCCCGTTCATACGCGGCGTACAGTGTTGTGCCGTCACTCTTAAGAATCCTGACGGACGTTGGGAGTGGTTCGGTCCATGCAAGTGACCACGTTGCACCGTTATTTGTAGAGCGGTACACAGCACTGTCATTGAGGCCGGCAAACATCGCCCCACCGTGGGCTATTGCCACTATTGGAGAAAACGGGAGATTCCCGATGATATTCGTCCATGAAGCTCCGCCATCCGTCGTCCAGAATAGTCCGTTTGTTGATGGAGCAAACACCTGTGTGCCGCTTGCGTACACTCTGTTGAATGGTGCACTGAAGGCCTGAGTCCACGTCATTCCGTCATCGCTCGAACGATAAATCCCGGCTGCAGAGCCTCCGCCAAAGGTAGAGGCAAACAACATCCCCTGAGCCGCGGCAAGTTGGATGGGAAACGCCGGGACTGGCCCCCGTCGGTTCCATGTCATCCCGTTGTCGGAAGAAGTTAAGATGTCGCCATCGGCTGCCGCACAAGCGATGTAACTTCCGGCATTGGTGATTGCGACAATGTCGCCCGCCTCGGGGCCTCCCATCGGAGTCCATTGGGCTTTCAGCGAAAAAGGAACAAGCAAGATGAGGATGAGTAAGATGCGTTTCATGGGTTCTCCTGAAATGAGATTATTCAGACCACTCCTATCGGACGAGCATGAGTTTCCTGGTGGCAGAAGAAGCCCCTGTCTGCATTCGGTACAGGTACACTCCGCTCGCAAGATCACGGGCATCGAAGTCAACTGCGTGCGTGCCCGGATTCATTTGTTGAGAGACGAGCGTGCGCACTTCCATTCCGAGCAGATCGTACAGCTTAAGCGACACGAACCCGGCTTGCGGGATGGAGAATTTGATGGTGGTGCTTGGATTGAAAGGATTAGGATAGTTCTGCATTAGCAAAAACCCTTTTGGAACCTCATCAGGATTCTCCCTGACATTCAACGGCGATGCGGACTGACTATCATAGAAGACCTTGCGAGTTGCTCCATCCAAACCAACCCAAATAACTCCGACATCTCCACCGACACTCGGATACTCGATGATTCTGGGGAGATAGTATCTTGATGACCACTGAGGCGGATGGTCGCTGATACGGCGGCGACCGCGCACGGTTGTGGGCGTAGTCTGTTCAAGATAAAGATACATAAGCCGATCGTTTGCCGTGGCGGCGCTATCGGCAACGTAGATGAAATCCACGCCATCAGAATAGTGGGCAGCATCAAACCAATACTCGCCGATACTCGTTCCAGCAAGAGTGAACGCGGGAGCAAAAGTCACACCGAGGTCCGTGCTCACGCGGCACCGGATGTTCGAGTCCTCGCCGATGAGCGGTTCCCGCTGTATGAAGAACCATACAACATTCCCCGACCGGACACATTGATGTTCCCGTCTCCTGTACGTCGTGTCCTCGTCAATAATCCTGTTATCAATGGTTTCAAGGAGACTGTTGTTTTCGCGCAAGCGCCGCAAGGCGATCATTGAGCGGGACGTATCAGTACTAACCGGACTGTAATAACTGACGAAGAGAGTATCCCGACGACCGAAGACAGTGTTGATGTATGCACGCGGATGGGCACCGTCTTGTGAAAATACTTGCGCGCCCCAAATGGCACCGTAGTCGGTACTGCGAAAAGTAAATATCTGGTTGGTCTCCGGATTGTGGACGAAGGCGTAGAAATTGCCGTTGGCCGATGCGACCACATCGAAATCTTGCATGGGGGGAACAACACCCGTAACGTTTCTGATAATCGCGGTCTCCACATTCCAGCAGTACAGGTCTCCACCGCTCAGAAAGAACAGGTAGAGCGAGTCATTGGCTCCCCGTATCATCTTGGTGTTGCTGACAAGGAGAGAAGGAGAAACAGACGATGCTGTTGACCACGTAACACCAAAATTGGTCGTACGGTAGGTGACGATCCCGCGGTTTGGAATAAGCCCTGTATCGGGGACGGCAATGAACGCGGTCCCATTTGCCCTTGCCGCACCAGACGAGCGACCAAGGGGCTCGCGTTGAGTTATTGCGAAATCACCCCCCCATCGCGGGCTTATTGGCGGCAGAAACTCATGCGGCTCTGGAACGACCTTGGGCTCAAGAGAAGATTCTTGTGAATGTGCTGATGCAACCAAGACAGAAATCAGGAGGAAATGGAGACAGTAGGAGAAACGCATCGACGAACCCGTAATGTTGGTTGGGAGATTCTTCCCGAGCTACTTCTATCTCATTTCAAGGAGCGCCGGGATGCCAGAAAAAATACACGACAAACGGCATCCTCACAATTACGCAAATGCGTGTATTGTGCGGCCGGTGAGTTTGCCACAATGACACAAAAAGAAAAAAGAGCTTGAGGTCTTTCGGGTTAGACTGGATTAGAGCAGGTTCTCTTTGAGGGCTTTGGCAACGGCACCGCTGCGGGAATGGACTTGAAGTTTCGTATAGATTCCCCGCATGTGCATGTCGATGGTGTGAAAGCTGAGAAAGAGCTTGTCGGCAATTTGTTTCTTTGAGAGGCCGTCAACGAGACACTGGAGAATCTCGCGCTCGCGTGCCGTCAGGCCATAGTTGCCTTTCGGGGCGGCAAGGCGGGAAAACATGTCTACTACTTTTGCTGCAATCTGCGCGTTCATCGGCGCCCCGCCGTTCAGGACTTCCTGCAGCGAAGTCATGATCCTGTCAGTCGACTCGCTTTTAAGCAGATAGCCGGAAGCGCCTGCGCATATCGCCCGAAAGATCATGTCGTTTTCATCGAAGACCGTGAGCATAACGACACGCGTTTCGGGGGAAATGGCCTTCACCCGCTGCACCCCCTCAATGCCGTTCATTCCCGGCAAACCGATGTCCATCAGTATAATATCGGGGAAGGCGGAACGATGCAATTCCTCAAGCGCCCCCTCGCACGAGGAGAACGCATGTTCAAATTGCAGCGCGGGTGTCTGGCGGACAAGCTCGGAGATGTTCTCCCGGTACGAGTCGTTGTCCTCCACGACCCACACGGTGAGCTGCGTGGTCTCGGGATTCGTCATCATAGCGTCAACATAGGCAACGAAGCCGACTGCGGCAATTACGCATTTACGTTATTCGTGTAGTGAGCGTGATTCTCGTCCCGCCGGCGGGAGTTGCTGCCACCGTGAATTGCGCCTTCAGGATATCCGCCCGCTCCTGCATGTTCCTCAACCCACTGCCATTGGTTGCCGAAGCAGGATTGAAGCCTTTCCCGTCATCCTCGATGGTGATGGCAAGATTGTCGCCTTCAACTGCAACGGCAATCGACACATTGCCGGCACGGGCATGCTTTGCGATGTTTGTCAGCGCCTCTTTGAAGATAAGATAGACATGCTGCCGCCATTCTAAATCCACCTTCCTGCCGACTGATTCATTCGGAAAACTGAGACTGTAGCGGCATCCCTCCAACAATGTCGCCGCCGTATCTTTCATCCGGAGAAACAGATCATCGATGGAATCGTTGCCGGGCTTGATCAGCCAGACGATGTCCTTCATGTCCTTGACGGTATCCAACGCAACAGAGGAAATTTCCGAAAGTTTTCTTTGTTCCTTTTCACCGAGTCCCCGCTGCCTCTTTAACAAGTCGCTTGCCATCGCAATACTGCTGAGGTTACTGCCGATTTCGTCATGCAGATCGCGGGCAATGCGTGAGCGGAGCCGCTCGATTTCGAGCAATCGTCGCACTCGTGCCCGAACAACCGTCGTGACAACCCCTCCTCCTGCCAACACGACGAGTGCAATGAACCACCACGTTGCCCAGAACGCAGGGTGTACGCGGATGTGAACCGCCAACTCATTATTGTTCCAGACACCGGTAATGTGCGATGCCTTCACCCGGAAAACATACTCCCCGGATGGAACGTACGCATAGTTCACGGAACGCCTTCCTCCCGCATGGATCCAATCCTTGTCGATTCCTTCCATCATATACGCATACCGGTTCTTTGACGGGTTGGAGTAATTGAGAGCGGCGAATTCGAACGAAAAGACATTTTCATCATGATTCATTTCGATCGATGTGACATCAGCGATATCCTTGTCAAAAACGGTTTTCTTTCCGAGTTTGTAGAAGTCTGTCATGACTAACGGGGGGATCGTAGGATTGTCACCGACCTGTGCCGGATGAAAGCGTGTTACACCGTTCGGTCCTCCAAAGAGAAACTCTCCGTTGCGCAAACGGCAAAAGGAGCGCCTGTTGAATTCGTCTCCGGCGATTCCGTCTTCGCGGGTAAAATTCCTGAACTTCCTTCCTTCAGGTTGATTGTCATCAAAAAGCACGAGCCCGTCATTGGTGCTGAGCCAGAGCCTCCGCAGATCATCCTCCAGTATGCCGTACACCCACGAATTCGGGAATCCCTCTTGTTCCAGATACCGTTTGCATATGCCGGTGTTGGGGTTGATCCTATTTAACCCGTTGCTGGTACCGACCCACAATGTTCCTGACGTATCACCGGGACTCTCCAGGACAGTCCAGACATTATCATTGCTCAGACTTGAAGGATTGCCGGGTTCGTGCCGGTATCGGAGAACAGTTTCTGTTCGGGGATCAAACCGGACAAGCCCTGATCCGACAGTTCCGAGCCAGACAAGGCCGGTGAGGTCTTCATAAACGGAGGCATACTCCAATTCCGGAATCCGGTAGGAGACAACGTTGGCAGGGTTGTCGCTGCGGAGCTTCAACAACTTGCCGCGGAGCGGAAGCCAGACTGACCCATCCCGGGCCTCACACATGGACTCAACCCCGTTTGCCACTCCATCGTTCATCAGAATGCCGCGAACGGATGTCATGAGCTTGGTTGTCGGATCGTAGATGTTGAGTCCGCCGTGGCTACCAATCCAGACCCTACCATCCCTTGTACACACGAGAGATCGGATATTGTCGTTTCTCAGACTGCGGGGAGTTTGCGGTTCGTACCTCAAGCTCGTGAAGGTACCGGCCTTGGGGCCGTGTGTGTGCAACACGGAGACTCCTGCCGAAAACGTGCCGAACCAAATGTCTCCGGTCCCATCCTCGACAATCGGAATGACAAAGCTGTCACCGAGGTTCCTGGATTTGTCCGGTGAACTGCGATAAACGGAAAACGCGGGGGAGAATCTATCGAAAAGGTCCAAGCCCCTGTATGTCCCCACCCAGAGCGAGCCTGAAGCATCCTCAAAGATTGTCGTAACCACATCATGGCTGAGACTTGTCGGGACCATCGGATCATGCCGAAACAGTTCCACGTTCCCCGTCCCCCGGCGCAATCGCGCCAACCCTTGGTACGTTGCTATCCAAAGGTCGCCCTGAGAGTCCTCCCTGAGCAATCGCACATCGAGATGAGCCGCGGAAGCAAAGACTCCATTCTCAATGCGAAGAAGTCCCGTCAATGTGCCTATCCACACTACTCCCTTCCTGTACCGGCTGGGCTCCACTGCGGTTACAGCTCGTCCCCCAACGTTGTACGATTCGGTAACACTCCGACTAGCAAGATTGATTTTGTAGACTGCAGAATTATCCCGGGCCCAAACATGGCCGTTGCTTTCTTCAGCAAGCACTTGAAGGGGACCCTTCAGCGTTTCTCCCGCGTGACTGACGTGAATTTCACTAACGGCACCGGTAACCGGATCGAGCAAACCGAGCGAGCTCCCCGGAACCCAGAATGTTGTCGGTTCGCCGCTCTTCGATGTGTGCATTCCTCCCGCATGAGAAATCCCCCCCAAGCGCATGAACGATTCCGAAGCCCGATCGAACCGATCCAAACCCTTTTCCGTCTTTATCCACAGGACATGATTGCTATCTTCAAACAACGCGACAATCCAACTGCTGCTGAGAGAACGGGGATTCCCGGGGTTATGGCGGAATACTTTGAACTCGACGCCGTCGAACCGGTTAAGCCCGTCATGTGTTCCAATCCAGATGAAGCCTTTGTGATCCTGTAGAATGGCGTTAATGGATCCTTGTGAGAGCCCGTCTTCCACACGGAAGTGCCGGAAGTTCAATTGCGCCGGTTGTTGCCCGAAAGCAACTCCGCCAAGAAGAACAAGAACCAGACTCAGAAAGAGCATGCGGTCAAAAGGGCTAGCGATAAAGGAAAGACTAAGAGAAGATAGAGAATGATGAGCGAATCGGCAAGTGAACGGCTAAGAATGCGAAACGCAAAGGCCGGCATTTCGCCGGCCCGGGTTACCCAGTGCAAAGTGATGCTACCTCAACAAAGCGACTATTCGTTCCTTGCTGCTTTCTCAGCGAAGGAGCACGAGTTTCCGCGTGTGTACAAATTGTCCCGACTGAAGGCGGTAGAAATACACGCCGCTTGCCAACCCTGAGGCATCAAATCGTACTGACCTGAATCCTGCCTCCGCAAACTCGTTCAAGAGTGTCGCCACTTCCTGGCCGAGGATATTGTAGATTCTGAGGGTAACGTATGCCGGCTTTGGCAGCGAGAACCGGATGGTCGTGCTCGGGTTGAATGGGTTCGGGTAGTTCTGTCCGAGCAAGAAGCTTTGCGGAATGGCTTGTGTTTGCTCAACACCGGTGATATTCGTAGCGCGGTAGATCCCCTCGCCATTACTTCCAATAAGAAATGCAGTAGCAACTGGCAAAGCGCTCCCGGAATTAGTAACGGCCACAGTCTGCTTCTCGCGCGGTGGACCATGATAATCTTCAACAATCTCGCACCTTTCCATAATCCCAAAAATGTCAACCCCAAAAACAGAAGGGACCCCTATCACGAGTAAGACATCCGAGTCAGATATTACTTGTGCTTTTTTCCAATACCCACTGTTGGGACCGCACTGTACCCATTCGTTTCCCCCAACCTTTGCAACCGATTGCGCCGGCACTAGCTTGAATGTTCCACTGCCCCAAGTGCCGCAAAGAACTCGGGTAGCAAGGCTATCCCCCGCATCTGCAAGGCGCTATCGCGAGCGGTTATTGTTGTTACATTCAGATTCGTCAGCCCGGTATTGAACTCCGCCCACATGCTGCCATTGTCCGTCGAGCGGTAGACGCCCCTGCTTGTCCCGAAGCCGGAACCAACGCCTGTTGCAAGGTAGACTGTGTCTCCATCGAACGCGATGTCGGCAATCTTTTGGACAGTAGGGATATTTATTTCAGTCCAAGTGTTGCCGTTGTCTGTCGAGCGGTGGATGTATGAGCCATAATCTGCAAAGAGATGCCCCTGGTCGTTGCATGCGATAACGTTCGTGTACCATACGTCCCCGCTTTGTGTCCACGTCGCGCCCTGATCGGTTGAGCGAAATCTGCCGGAGGCTGTTCCGACAAACACAGTGCCGTTGGGACATACCGAAATAGAGTTGATGAATTGAACAGGTATGAACCCTGTTTCACTCCATGTCAGGCCGGCATCGGTCGATCGGAACACACCGGCGTACAGCGTCGCTGCATAGAGAGCACCGTTGGGCGCTTCCGCAATAGATGTCACATGCGTATTGTTCATACCGTTCACGACCTGAGTCCATGTGTCGCCCGGACTGAGAGTGCCATTGGAGCGATACGTACCCATCCCGGCACTTCCGGCAAGAACCACGTTTCCTGACACAATGATTCTCATGAAGCCAATGTCGGGCACACCGGTTTGCTGTGTCCACGTCGTGCCATTGTCAGTGGACTTGAAAAGACCGCCAGCCCCGGCTGCGTAGATGCCGTTGGAGGTGAAGGTGAGATCCGCATACCCCTCGCCGGGCGGCGGCATCAGGTCCGTCCAGTTGTCTCCATTGTTTGTCGAGCGGTACATGGTAAACCCATCCGATGCAAAGATGTCACCGGAGGGACTCACAGCTACCACCTCCATCTGCATGACCCCGGTGATGCCGTTGTTGATTGCCGTCCAGTTTGCGCCGTTGTCCGTTGAGCGAAACACTCCGCCGCCGTAGGTTGCCGCAAAGAGATAACCGTTGCTCAACTTTACATCAAGAGATCGAACACTCGTGTTTGTGAGCCCGTTGTTGATTGCGCTGAATGTCGTTCCGTTGTTCGTAGACTGATATACACCAAACGCAAAACCGCCCGCGAGGATATTACCGTTGGAAAGTACGAGCAACACATCGACAGTTCTGTTGTTCAAGGAGTTGACGATCTTTTGCCACGTCGCCCCGCCATCCGTTGAGCGGAGAAATCCGGGGCTTGCGCCGACGAAGATATCACCCGCGGAGTTGAGAGCAACCGACCGCGGGTCAATGATAAGCGTGTCATTGTAGATCTGTACCCATGCGTCGCCGTTGTTGGTTGTCTTGAAGATGCCTCCAAGGTACGTCCCGGCATAGATGTTTCCACTTGCATCTTTGGCCAGATCATTGATCCACCCGCCGTAGGGCCCGACGGCAGTCCACTGCTGACCAAAAGCAACGCTCGCTGATGAAAACATGAGCAACACAAAGTAGAACACCCTGTGAATCGCATTCATGGTTGGCTCCTATGAGGTTGTGTACAAAACGTTAGGCTGAAGATCTCGTCGTTTCATGAGCAAGCCCCCCCGAGAATTACTTTACCAACAGCATCTTTTTGACATCAACAAACAGAGCGCCGGCATCGTCAGCCCGAGCCTCCAAACGGTAGAAATACACGCCGCTTGCCAACGCCGAAGCATCAAACCTGACAGACTTGAACCCAGCATCCACGATCTCGTTCAAGAGGATCGCCACTTCCTGACCGAGAATGTTGTACACCTTCAGCGAAACGAAGGATACTCGCGGAATTCCAACACGTATCGTTGTTGAAGCGTTGAACGGATTGGGATAGTTCTGCGCAAGAGTGAACTCCGCCGGCATGCCCGGTTCATTCGGCTCGTGCACATCGACGGTGTTCTGTACGAATATCGAATCGTCGATCGTTCCATTATTTCCGTGGTCAATGTAGATTCTGACGGGCTCAGCCAGATTGTTCCAGTTCGGAACGATGATGTGTGAGGACGTCGCGCTGAGGTTTACTGTCGGTTGAATGAAGAGTCTGCCAACCGCAACCGAGCCGTACTCAATCCGAAGCCCGTACGTTTTTGCCGGGCCGACGTTCACGACCTTGTAATCATCGTCCCCTTCCTTGCCGAATTGCATCGAGTCGTTCTGCGCCAGAGCGCAGTCGGAGATTGTATACGTCTTCTCGGCTGTCGAGTCAATGATGAAGATGGTCCCGACGGTGACGCTCTTCGACTGCGGGTCCAGGTTGCGCATGGAAAGCTTGCCGTCGAAGGCAAAGCCATCGGTTTGACTCAGCGTAGCGCCTGACTCTTCGATACGTGAAGACAGTAGAGTCCGTCACGATGGAGTTGAGAGACGGAATCGGAGAAGTCACTCATCATGATCGTGTAGGACGTCTCCGGCAGGTGGTAAAAGTAGGGAGGTGTCAAGCTTCCTGTCGCAGGAATATAGGGAACTGCTCCCGGCATTGCATCAATCAACACGCTATCCGAGTACCCTATTTGGTTCCCATTGGCATTGGTAATGATGATGGATGCGTTTAGAGGCGGATACAGTTGAAGAAAGACTGTACCTGAAATGCGGGAGAACCTCGAAGGACCAAGGCTCGGAGGATCAAGGTATGTGCTTACCCTATCGGTCAAGAAGAGCTTCTTGTTGCCTCCCCAACCGGGGTAAAGAGAATACGTCCACGCTCCAAGATTCCCGTTAGCCGATGTGTCAACCCTGATTTTTGCAGTGTCTGTATTATGGAAACTGTTGTCATACACATAAATCCAATACACGGCCGGGTTTATGGAATCCTTTGCAATTCCATATGGCACTATGGCGTGACCACCACTTTCAGGACCGTTGTGGTTGAAAAGGAGACCTGCGTGGTCAGCTTCATCGCTCCACAATATCTGCTTCAATTCGTTTACTGTTTGGTTCGGGGTCTTCGTGTGCCATAATGGCATCACTTCCCGCCGATGTACCTCCCCCGTTTGGTGAAGCCACAACTCATTGATGATCTTTCGTGTCGAATCATTCAAGGCCACACTCACCAGACTTTCAAACATTGGCATGGACGGAAACCTGACCCGGAAAGCCACACTGTCTTCGAACGCAAGTAGTGTCGAGATTGCGAACCCAAAACATGAACCTGCCCAAGGTCCTTTCCACGTATTCCACTTGAATTCATCTCTGTATCTTGCTTCAACGGTGCTCCAATAGGTTCGCTTAATCCCGAACGTCTGAACAAAGAGCGGCCAGTCAACAAAATCTTCAGACGCCGCTGTATTGAATGGGTAGATATTTGGGTATTGACGACCGGTATATGGATCACTGCCGTTCCGGTAATCAAACTGCGTATACCACGCGGGCGGCCACATGTTGGCTTCCTCGTTGCCAAAATTCCACCTGTCGCGTTCAAAACGAAATCGCTCGTAGTTGCCATCCGCATTCAGGCGGTGAAGCACGTAGCCCTTTATTGTGAAGTCGTAACTTGTATCAACGATGCTTGCGTTTGAACTTTGTTGAATCCGGATCGCACACTTGCGCGAGAGGATTGTATCGGGCACAGACCAAACATAACGCCCTGAAGCAGCTGGATAGTTAGTAACAATTGATCGAAACAGCGCTCCACCACCGGTGGTGTCTGTCCTAAACTCGATACTCACAAAATCGAGGCCCGGGAATCCATTCCAGATGATTGCGGTATCTGTGCCTGCTACCCACTCAGCACCCGCTCGTGGATTTACGAGTGTCAGAACGTCTCCACCAAGTGTACCGCCTGCCCGGACGCGTTGGGCATAGATGTCGCTCCCGGGAGAATTGCGGAAATCATTCCAAGCCATAATTGCCCCGCTACGACTACTCACAATGAGCGGACCACTTTGAATTTGAGGGGCTGTGGAAATAGCAACCCCTTCTGCCGCCCATTGTGTGTTGCCCATAGCATCTATCCGGTGCGCATAGACATTGTAATTTCCCAGGCCCGCACGAACATCCGACCAACCGATGATACCGCCCCCTGCGCCATCACCTGCTATCGATGGGTTGATTTGTGTAAATGCTGATGGCGAGAGCGGAACTCCGTCAATTGCCCAATGAGTCCCTGCGTCACTAACACGTTGGGCATAGACCTGATATCTCGTTCCGATTCTGAAATCCATCCATGTAATGATAGCACCGCCCGCACCATCGTAGGCGAGTTTCGGAAACGTCTGCAGGTTGGAAGCGGTGCAAACCGCAATTCCATTCGTCGTCCATTGAGTTGATCCGGCCGAATTTACGCGTTGTGCATAGATGTCAGATGTCCCCCCGCGCTCGTCTTGCCACGCTATGATAGCTCCTCCAAGACCATCGCTTACTATGGCAATATTGTATTGCAGTCCGGCGGCCGTACAAATCGCAACACCGTTGGCACTCCACTGACGGACACCAGCTGCGTTCAAACGTTGGATATAGACATCATCAGCACCACTGCGTTGATCCCGCCACGCAACAATTGCGCCGCCTGCGCCGTCGCTCATGATAACCGGATGGGATTGTGTTCCTGCTGCCACCACGACTGTATCGCTATTCACCGGCCACAGAAGTGCGCCGCTTTGATTGACCCGTTGGGCATAGATATCACCATCGGTTCGAGTATCTTGATACACAATAATTGCACCGCCGGCATCATCACTGGCAATTGCAGCCATCGCATGTTCGGCCAAATTCGTCGAGAGAGCCACCCCATTCGTCGTCCATCGGACAACGCCTGCACTGCTTACTGATTGTGCATAGATTTGGCTGTAATCAACTCGTCGGTCTTGCCAGGTCACAATAGCGCCGCCATCACCATCCGTCGTTGCTTGGGAGAACCCCGCGCCGAATCCTGTTCCGATCGCAACCGGTACCCCATTGGTCGTCCATCTCACAAGGCCAGAGACGTCGATTCGTTGACCGTAAACGTCCGTAAGACCCGAGCCTCTTCGGGAGTCATCCCAAACCATGATCGCGCCTCCTGAACCGTCACTGACCATTGAGCGTATGATTTGATCGGCCGGCGCTGTCGATATCGGATTGTTTTGATTCGAGTCGGTGGACCACTGGGCGGGAGAGGTGTTGTAAATAAGGAAAACAGTGCAACATAGGATGGCTCTACGTGTTAGGACTTGCGTACCCTTCTGAATGTCAGGGAACAAGGCAGGCGTGGCGACGGAAAGTCTCATAGAGCCGCTCCGATAAAATTTTTAAAAGAACGCAGTTAGCTCGTTCAGCTAATTGGATTTACCAAGTTTACTTGATCAATACAAGCTTCTTCGTTTGCACAAGACTCCCTGAACGGAGTTGGTAGAGATACACGCCACTTGGAAAGCCGCTTGCATTCCAAGTGACCCCGTAGATGCCCGGTGCTTTCACCTCGTTCACCAGCGTTGCCACCTCCCGACCCAACACATCAAACACCTTGAGCGAGACAAATCCGAAATTGGCCCCGCCTGCCGGACGGGCAGGAATTCGGAATTCGATATGCGTCGCCGGGTTGAACGGGTTGGGATAGTTTTGTTCGAGTTCGAAGACATGAGGACGTTCGGTCTCTCCTACGCTCAATGTGGGGCCGCCACCATTTGTCGTTCTGAGAATAACTCCCGTATCACCAACTGCAAATCCGGAATCGGAATTTGTGAAGTACACTCCCCAAAGCATCGCGTTTAATCCGCTCGGTTGATTCAACCATGTCTCACCACAGTTCGTTGTCTTGAGGATAGTTCCTGCGCCCCCTACTGCCCAGCCTGTACGGGAGTCGGTAAAATGCACAGAGTTAAGACTAATCTGGCCAATATTGCTCGTCTGCCAAGTGGTTCCACCATTTGTCGTTTTCATGATGATACCACTGCCAACAGCAAAGCCTGTGTCTTGATTGGCAAAAAAAACGTCATGCAGCTGAGCCGACGTCAGGTCAACCTGATTTACCCAAGTACCGCCGTTGGTTGTCTTGAGGATCCGCTCAGGCATGCCGAGGTTGCGGTTTACAGCCCATCCCGTATCAGCATTGATGAAGAAAATAGATGACCACCACGGACCAAGCCCGGATGTTTGGTTCGTCCAAGATGAACCGCCGTTGACTGTTTTTCTTATGATGTTCGTTTGACCGGTAATCCATCCTGTAGAGGGACTCACAAAGAACACCGATGTGAAGTTATTGTTGACTCCGCCTACTGATAGGTCTTCCCAACTCACTCCGCTATCACCGGTTCTGAATATTTTACCGTTGACCCCAACAATCCAAGCATGATGACGATCCACAAAGTGAGCGCCAGTAAAGATTGTATTGAACACACTGTCGAACGCCGTCCAATTTTGTCCTGCATCAGTGGTTCTCACGATTGTGCCATAGCCTCCTCCCCTTATAACTCCGACGGCAACTCCCGTATCCGAGTCAGCGAACGACACCGAATAATAGGGCCCCCGCGAGGGTGAGGGCATACGAGACCACTGGGAAAGAGTCACGTCCATGTTCAGGAAAAGCAGGATTGAAGTAGCGCAAATCCATCTCATAACTCCTCCCTCTTATTTAGTAAGGAAAAAGAACGAACTATCCCTGATGGAAAGCCAATACAACTGATCTGCAGATTGAGAAGTATAGTGCGGGGTTTCGGACAATATAACTGCCGGTGCGGGTCATGTCAAGCAAATACAAAAAAAAGCCGGACTTACAATCCGGCCTGTGATCAGAAACAAGATATACGCGCCAGAACTCAATCGCTCACACTCTTTTTAAGAAGCCGCCTGCTGAGTGCGGTGATTTCCTGTACCGCAGCGGAGCCGTACCAGGGATGCAGTTCCATAACAAGTCGTCCCGCTTGAATCGCGGGGTCGGTTTCGGTGAGAGCTTTTGCTTCTTCCACCGTCTCGACGTTGAAGATGTAAATGCCGCGGATCTCGCCGTTGTCAAGAAACGGGCCGGCAAGAATGAGTGTGCCTTCGTTCGCCATCCGTTCGATGTTCTTGAGATGAGCACGCTGGAGATTTGCAGCCGTCACGGAATCCTGACTCCGGTTGGGGCCGCGCTTCAGGAATGCCATCACGTACTTCTTCATCCCGTATTGATCGGCGTTGAGACGGCGGGCAAGCACGGAGTCGTACTGCACTGTCTCCTGCGTTTGCGCCTGACCGGAATGAAGATAAAACAAAGTCGCAAGCATCAAAGTACAACCAAGCAGAGTCTTAATTCTTTCCTCCAAGTATTGATTCATGCTACAACCCTTCTTCCGAAATCAAATAGCTCAGCAACGCCGCAACAATCGCCCCCATCTCAAGCTCTCTCGGATTTATCTTGTCTATCGTATCGTTGTCGGAATGATGATAATCGAAGTAGCGGTGATTTTCCGGCACAAGCCCGAAGCCTGGGACACCGGTATTCACCAGCGGATCGATGTCAACTCCGGCATACCCGATGTTGATCTTTCCGGCATCGAGCATATCGAAGAGAGGTTTCCAACGAAGGATTTTGGCAAGCAACGTTGAGTCCCATTTCACGTTGAACCCCCGCGGCGCATGTCCGCCTGCATCGGATTCAAATGCGGCGATATGTGTCTCGCCTATTCGTTCCGGCGCAACGGGATACGCATTGCCTCCGCGTGTTCCGTTCTCTTCATTCATAAACATCACGGCACGGATGGTTCTCTTCGGCTTCACGCCGATTTTCTTGAGAAGATTCAACGCCTCGATCGCCTGCATGCAACCGGCACCATCATCATGCGCACCGTGTCCCTTGTCCCACGCATCAAGATGCCCGCCAAGGACGATAATCTCATTTGGTTTTTCAGAACCTGTTATCTGCCCGACAACATTTGCAGATTCCGCATCGGGATGTGTTTTTGGTGTGAGTTTGAGATGAACTTTTACGGATTTCTGTTTCGACAGCAGGTCACTCAGGTAATTCGCGTGCAACGTACTAATAGCGGCTGCGGGGATTTTTTTGATTGTATCGGCATAATGCATGACGCCCGTATGAGGAACATCGTCGATGCGTAGCGTCATTGAACGGACAAGCACTGCCACGGCGCCCACCTTCGCAGCTTCCATCGCCCCCCGTCCCCGCTGATCAACCGCCCCACCGTATGCTTCAAATGTGTTGAACTTTGTCGGATCCATCGGACGGTTGAAGAAGACGATCTTGCCTTTTGCCTTGTCGCCGAGGGAACGCAATTGTTCGAAGTTCTTTACTTCAATCACCTCCGCCTGAACCCCCTCTTCCGGCGTGGCAATGCTGCCGCCGAGCGCACACACGGCAAGCGTGTGCAATTTCATCGTCTGCGGTATACTTGATGCAGCGGGAATAATCCAGCATTCCTCTTCTCCCCTCTCCCAATGCGGTACCATCACTTTTTCAAGATGGACATTGTCAAAGCCGAGATCAACCATCATCTTCCGGGTCAGGTCAACGGCTTTTGCAGCACCTTCGGAACCACTGAGACGATGCGGCGCCTTTTCGCAGAGTTCCGTTAGAAACTTGTGCGCATCGCAATCTCGCAGGCCTGTCTGAAGAAGCTGTTTTGCAATATCGCCATACCTCGCTGTGAAGGTTTCGGGAGAAGTGTCGGAAGCAGACGTTTGCATGATCGTACTTGACGGTGATTGGGCGCATGATACGTTGAAGACCATGATTATGCCTGCAAAAAGGAGAATCTCTTTCATAACCTCAAGCTCGATGTTTGGTTTTACAAAGAACAAATAATGCGTCGCTGGCGAAAGTATTATGCGTAGCGTTTTCTGATTACGGGAATCAAATACTCGTTGAATGCACGTGCTTCGTCGAATTCAGGCCGCCAACCCCAGTCGTTCCGTGCGACAGAATCATCGACATCTTCAGGCCATGTGTCCACAATCGCTTGGCGCTTGTCGTCGGGTGAGAAGCGGATTTCGGCATCCGGAAATTCCTTCTTCACAATCTCGAAAATGCGTCCCGCCGAGGGACTGAAACTGCCGATGTTGTAAACGTTAGTCGAGAGTTTGTTTTTCGGGGCGTCATGCAGTTTGAGAAGAGCTGTGATGGCATCAGGCATCGCCATGAAAGGAATGCGGACATCCTCCCGGACGAAACACGAATATGCTTTCCCCTGCGCTGCCGCGTGCAACATTTCGGGGGCATAGTCGCTTGTACCGCCGCTCGGCACGGTAACGGCGCTGATCAATCCCGGAAACCGGATCGAGCGGAAATCCACGCCGCTTCCGGCATTATCCGACGCAAGCTGCCGGTAATGTTTCTCGTAATAGCGGCCGAGATGCTCGCAATACAACTTGTTGACACCGTACATCGTTGCCGGATAATTCCAATCTGATTCCTTCACCTTTCCTGCTTTCCTCTTCACTTCCTTGCTCGGCAATCCATACACCGCAATCGAGCTGGGGAACATGAACTTCACCGGCTGGCCGTGCCAGCGGGCTTGTTCGATGGCAAGCTTCAGCAGATTCAATGTCCCTTCAACATTTACACGGTGAGCCGCCTCCGGCGTAAACTCCGCACGCGTTGAGAGAAGCGCCGCGAGATGATAAATGCTGTGTACTTCGTACTCGCTTTGCATGCGCTCGAGCAGACGGGTTTCGAGAATATCGCCGACGATGACGTCGCTGCATTTGTGTTTCATTGATTCATCAATGGGACGTACATCGAGGGCGATAATGCTGTAGTTGCCGATTTTGGCCAGAGCGTCAATAAGGCCGTGCCCCATTTCGCCGTTGGCACCTGTGACAAGTACCGCAGGCTTGCGAATAGTTTCACTCATAGTGCATTCCGTTGCGAGAATTATAGCAAATGAAGGGTGATGCGAAGTAAAGAACGAGAAGGTGCAGAAGCAGAAAGCGACCCGCTTTCCAGGGCATTGCAATTCAGTTCATGGGCCCGGAGTGGCCCGGCAGAAACCGCGAGCGCTTGCCTTCGGGAGTCGTGAGATATTTGATCCATTTCTTCAGTTCGTCTGCCGGGCCTCCCTTGCTTACGAAGCCGTCATAGCGGGGATCACGGACGCTCTGCATTGTATGAGCATCGTTGTATCCGGACACGAACAGGAACGGCAACTTCTCGTATCGAGGATTAGCCCGCACGCAACGATGCAACTTTGCCCCGTCCATTACCGGCATATACACATCCGATACAATAATATCGGGATGAATTACCGACAGCTTTCGAAGCGCCTCGTCGCCGTTTTCCGCTGTAAGCACATCACAACCATCTTCGATCAGCAATTCGCGTACAAGCATTCTATACGCAGGCTCGTCATCAACAACTAAAACAGTCATTTCGTCTCCCCCAAGACTCATTGAACTCTCATTGAAACCGGATCGGACAACAAGTCCGTTCCTTCACGGCAACCTTATTTCGCTTCCCCTTCTTTCTTCACCTCTGCTTTTGCATCGGCTGATTTCTTCGCCGACTTCCCGGCCTTTGCTTCTGCCGGATCGCAATCCATCGCCGCCTTGTCGGAGCAATCGTTCTCAGCTTTCGCTGCCTTGCCGGTCATGCAGCAGCCCTGTGTTTCCTTCTTGGCTTCGGACTTCTTTGCAGTCTTTTCCCCTTTGTCGGAGGCGATAGCAAAGGAAATTGCAATGGCGAGAACGAAGGCAAAGATGGAGAGCAGTCTGGTTTTCATACGGTTGTTCCTTTTTTTGAATGAGGTGACGGTTTACAGATTGGTTTCAATATAACATAATTGTTTGAAGATTTCGACTGTTTTTTCAGATCAGATTCGGCAGACGTTACACGCGTCACGCTGCACCGGATTTCCGTTGAGATCCGGGCTGTCTCACACAGCCTCGGCGTGCGGAGTTTTGTTGCCGGGCCTGTCCGTTGCGACCGCCAGGACGGCAAAGGCACCGTCGTTCGGGAGAGTTGCAGTTGCGGTGTATTTCCAAAGCTCCGGGTGGGTGGTTGACCTGACTCCAGGGCCGCTCTCAATGGTTTCTCCGTTGCTGTTGAGTATGGCAACTTCGACTTGAGTGACTTCGACATCGTCCGTTGCGTGGATGAGGATGAGATCTCCGGGGTGACGGTGGTAGCCGCCTAAGTCTATATCGCGGATTTCAGGAGGGTTCAGGAAATCCCGAATGGCGACGCTGACGGTGGGCATCCCTTGTGCATCTGCGATATGCTTGTAGAGCGCACGCAGTTCCGGCACCTTGAGGGCTGCTTTGGCATATTGGGTTGCGCCGTGGAACCTGCCGTTTTGCGCCCGCTGCTTGGCGCTCAGCTTGCGCCTGCTCATATCCGGCCGCCTTGCGATGTAGGGCTTGCCTTTGAAGCTCTTCACCACAACGTTGCCAAGTTTGCCGCTCAAAGCATCCAGCAACGGACTGAATTGCTTTGCGAGCACAGCCGATGCTTCCGGCAATACAGCCGTGCAGCGAGTCTGCAAATGAAATTCTAAAGAGAGTGGTATTGGTGACAGGAAGCGGGACTTCAATCCAGCGTCCTTGTGAAAAGGCGGGTTCGGGGATGAAAAAGAACAGGGAAAACAGAATTGAACATGCGCGTGCCACGGTTGCGCTCCTCTCAGAGGAAGATGTTCATCCTTCGATTGTCGGGCGAAAAGAGTCGGGCTACCGAAGCAAAAGTAGTTTCATTGTTTGGATAAAGTTGTTCGTTGATAGTTGATAGAAATATGCGCCGCTTGCCACTTCACTCCCCTTCTCATTCCTGCCGTCCCATCGGGCAACGAAGTTGCCGGCGGGAACGCTTTCATCCACCAGGACTTTCACACGCCTTCCTTGAATGTCAAATATCGCCAACTCAACATGTGCGTTGTCGAACGCAGGGGGAATAGTAAACGAAATGAATGTTGACGGGTTGAATGGATTGGGATAATTTCGATACAGCACAGGCGCAGCCGGATACACCTTGGCGGTTTTCTTTCCGTCATCAATGCCTGTCAGAAGATTGATTCCAGCGCCGCGGGAATTTCCCGTGCTGTCCGCCAAGTACAAGTTCACATACGACGGACGGAATGTCGGCGGAAGATTGTACGCCGTTCTCCATTCTTCATCCGTCAGGCGATGGAAGTTCGTGCTGACATGCTCGTAGTAGCTCAACACGGGACCGACATACGCGTGAGCACCGCCGCCGGGCTTGTTCGCAATCCAGACTCCCATGTTAAGCGGGCCGGTTCCGCCGTGCAGAATCCAACCAACAATCCCACCGTTTTCATCCGCCGGAGCCGTGTGAACATCAGCAACGACAAGGTCAACTTCTTTGATGCCGCCTTCTCCTCCTAAATCAGCATAGAACATCTTGGCGTACCAACCATCGAATGAACTGTCCGGCGTGCAACCGAACTGCACCTTGTGCAACATACGCTGCAAGAAGCTGCGCTCTTCATTCGTCAGAGGGGTGTTTGAAAGTTCCTTCCTGCTGATCTCGCCGAGCGTGTCAACAGTTGAACGCACGCCGTTGAAGTACGCTGCTATCCACTGGTTGTTGAATGGCGGTTGCTGAAACCGCTGCGCGCCGAGCGTCGCGAACGTCTTGATGGCATCATAGAATTGCGGAACCGGTTCGACATAGCTTTCGGGGAACGAACAGATGGGAATGCCGGTGTATGATTGCTTCGCATACAGCAGATTGTCGTGGCGAAGCTGCGCCCAGGTCGCCTGTTGCGTGTTGATTTTTTCCTGCCACCATGCCGCGGTTCTCATGAACATCGGCAATGAGTCTCTCACCGCAGGCGGATTGAGTGTGCGTATTGCATTCAGCCAACTGTTGTAGAGTGTGCCGTTCCAGAATTCGTTTCCATACGAATCAATAAGATAGCGAAGCGCGGCAAGATTCTGGCCGTAATGATACTGGTTGATTCCCTCCTGCAAGAGCTGAGCGGTTGCAGAATTCCCCAGCGCAAACAGAATATCCATCGTCGCCGGCAGCATGCGTTTGACGCGAACGTTTTGATATTTGATCCGATCGTACACCACCGAGCCTGTCACATACGAATCAATCACAAACCGCTGGCCGAGCAGCAAGAATGACGAAGCCGGCGTGATCGAATCCGCCGACATCGGATCGCCACGCAACAACTGCGACATGATGAGTTGGAATGCATACGACTGTCGTCGGAGCGTATCTTGAAGTGCTGCAAACCGCTGAACATCAAGTAGCTGACTTGCGGAATCAATCTGCGTCATCTGCAACAATGATCGAACATTCGGCAACGTCACGTTATCCGACTCTCCGACGAAAAAGCGGATGATGTCGTCCATCTCTTGCAGCAATGGATAAACATTGGCAAGCTGTGCAGCCTCGGCAACGAGTGCTGCATCAATCACCTGCCGTTGAACGTCGGCGTGCGGAACCGGGGGATCGGCCGTGATTGGTGCAATCAAATAGATCTCCATCCTGCCCAACCACATCATCGCTCTGAAGTACCAGGAGAATTCGATAGGCACCGTCGGCCCGATGTAGTGTCCCCGCGGCCTGAACTGACTGAAGTCTATGAGCCGGTTTGCGGACGAAAAGAGCGGGTACTCCACGTAGCCATGTTCGGCATACACAAGCTGAAGCAGAGTGTCCACGACCGGAATATTGTCGGAAAAGTACGGCGCAACGGAGTTGCCCAACAACTTCCTCGGAACTGTGAGGTACACATCAAGGTCTTTCAGTGATGTTCGCATCGCGGGAACGTTTGCATACCGGGACGCAAGCGCCGGCACTTGCGCATGCAACGACGAGAGCAACGCGTTGAGCTTCGCCATCAGAAACGTGTATTCCACTTCCTTCAGGATGCGATCATACGACATGTGAATGGCATGAAGGATGGCATCCGTCGAGACGAACACGGGAAGATCTTTTTTGTAGACATCATCGAAGGCTTTGGCAAACGATTCATACTTCAACCGTTCCGTCACAGCAAAGTTGTGCTGCTGCAACAATTGCTTCTCGTAGTTTGTCAGTTGATAGTGACTGTCAATGGAATCGAAGTACGCAATGCCGCCCAATGCAGTGTTGGTATTGGCAAGAAAATATCCGGCGGGATACATGCCCCGGAGTTCCGCAGCCGAGACGACTTGGTGTTGTTGGAGGAATTGGCGGTACGCTTCGATACTAAAGGGAAGACTCTGTGCAACAGCAAAGCTTGTAGAGACAAGAAAGATGGGGAGAGTAAAACGGAGTCTACGCGTCTTCATGACGACCCCCAAGTATGTGAGACAGGAAAGGAACTGGCGTAATGTACTTATGCCGGAAGCGAAAAGCAATAGTGAGGAATTCAACAGTTACTGCCGCGACGCCTCTTCCGACCTTTCTTGGACTCACCCATCACAACCAATCGCACAGACGAAGGCAAATTGCCCGGTGGGGAGAACATTTGTCCGTTCGCCCCGCCAATATGAAGTCAGGTCATTTTGAGAACGCCACCAGCGTCCCTACTGACAACATTTGGGAAGGGTACGGTACACCTCCTCGTTGCGCTTCGTTTCGTTTGCGTCATAACCAGCCTCGGCGATTGTATGTTCGAGAACTGCAAGTGCAAGCTTCGACGGAAGGTATTGAACGGAGGCGACCTTCTTCTTCAAATCAACATTCGCTTTGGTGACTCCTTCAACCGCTTCCAACGCCTTCGTAATATTGTCAACACACATCTCGCACTTCACCGTTTTCACTTCGATGGAAGTTGTCACAACGCCATCCGACTGCTTGTCGCTTTCCGGTTTCTGACAACCGACAAGGATGAAGATGGTGAGAAACAACAGTGACTTGTTGAACATGGTGAACTCCTTCTCTATTCTGACTATTGATGATTAGTGACTGATTACTGATTGCTGATTGCCAACAGCCAACTGCTATTCCTTCATCCAGTTTGCCATCTTTGAGATTTCCAGCGTTCCTTTTCGCAACGCCCGTACTTTCATGATATAAAACAGAACCGGCGTGACGACAAGAACGTGAACAGTCGATGTCACCAACCCCCCGATCATGGGGGCAACAAGCGGCTGCATAACATCCGCCCCGACTCCCGTACTCCACATGATGGGAATCAGCGCAATCATGCTCGTCCCCACCGTCATGATCTTCGGACGAAGGCGCAACACCGAGCCTTCGATTGTAGCATCGAGAATGTCATGTTGGGTGACTGCTCCCCGCTGGCCAGACTTGTGTGCATGAATCCTTCTGTCAAGCGCTTCATGCAAGTACACGACCATCACCACACCCGTCTCAACGGCAAGGCCGTACAATGCGATGAACCCGACCCACACCGCGACTGAGAAGTTGTACCCGAGAATGTAGACAAGATAGACTCCGCCGATGAGCGCAAAAGGAACCGAGAGCATCACCACCAACGCTTCGGTAAAATCTTTCGTAACAAGATACAACATCACAAAAATGATGAAGAAGACAATCGGCATGAGAACCGTAAGACGTTCCTTTGCTCGAATCTGATTCTCCCACTGTCCGCTCCACTCAACGTTGTATCCTTGCGGTAGCTTCAATTCGTTCGCGAGAACCTCTTTCGCTTCATTCACAAAACTCCCCATGTCTCTCCCTCTCACATTCAGAAAGACAATCGAACGAAGCTGGGCGTTCTCGCTGGAAATCATCGGTGGACCCGGGACCATTTCGATTGATGCAAGCTGGCCGAGCGGCACGTACTTTCCCGTTGAAACTTCACTGCGGAGAAACCGCGTCTCCGTCGTCGGCACAAGTGCGAGCTGCGGCTGTGAAATGCGCACTGCTGTCTTTCCCCACACACCTTCACTCGCGCCTCCCATTCCTTCCGCTTCCGCCATCGGTTGGCCGCCTTTAGAAGGTTCGGTCATTCCTCCGCCGGAGCCGCCCACCGCAACAAGCAGGCTCTTCAATTCATCAACACTGTTCCTCATCTCTCGCGCATAGCGGACACGAATCGGAAAGCGTTGACGTCCCTCGATCACCGTCCCGATATTCTCGCCGCCAACCGCCGTCTCAATAATATCCTGCACCGCGCCGATGTTGATACCGTAGCGCGCAACCGCTTCACGATTGATGTTGATGTCGAGAAAGAGTCCGCCTTGTGTCCGCTCGGCGTACAGGTCTGCCGCGCCGGGCACCTTCCTCAGAATCTGCTCGGACTGAATCGCAAGCCGCTCAAGCGTATCGAGATTCGTTCCGAAAATCTTCACGCCCAAATCCGTCCGCACGCCGGTCGAAAGCATGTTGATGCGGTTGATGATAGGCTGAGTCCAGCCGTTGCGCACGCCGGGGATTTGCAGCTTGGCATCAAGCTCGGCGATGATATCGTCCTTCGTGATGCCGGGACGCCATTCCGATTTTGGTTTGAGAAGAATGATGGACTCGATCATGCTGACGGGCGCCGGATCGGTTGACGTTTCGGCCTTGCCTGCTTTGCCGAGAACAAGCTCGACTTCAGGAACAGACTTGATGATTGCATCCTGTACTTGCATGATGCGATTCACCTCCGTGATGGAAGCCGACGGCAACGTGACCGGCATGAACAACAGGCTGCCTTCATCCAACGGTGGCATGAACTCCGATCCGATACTCATGATCATCGGAATCGTTATGATGAGAGCGAGAACGTTCAGCGCAATGGTTGTCTTTCTATTCTTCAACACCCAACGTATGATCGGAGCGTAGAGTTTGTTGAGGATTTTTGTGATGGGATTCTGATTCTCCGTTCTGAACTTCCCGCGTGTCAACATCGTCATCAGAACAGGAACAAGCGTAATGGCGATAAACGCTGAGCCGAGCAGGACGAATGTTTTCGTAAACGCAAGCGGCCGGAACAGCTTTCCCTCCTGCCCTTCCAAAAAAAAGACAGGGAGAAATGACACAACCATAATCATAACCGAGAAAAAGATCGCCGGCCCGACTTGCCTTGCTGATTGAATGGAGATGTTGATGAAGTCTTGCTTCGTCAACTCCTCTTTCGTTTCCTGCGCCCGCGCCACATTGCGGTACGCATTCTCCACCAGCACAATCGAGGCATCCACAATCACGCCGATGGCAAGCGCAATTCCTCCCAGCGACATGATGTTGGACGTGATGTTGAAGACTTTCATGAAGATAAACGCAATCAGCACGGCAACTGGTATTTCGATGATCACCCGAAGCACGCTTCGGAAGTGGAGAAGGAAAATCATCACCATGATGCTGACGACGAGCGCCTCCTCCAGCAAAGCGCGATTGAGCGTTCCGACGGAGGCAGTAATCAAATCGCTTCTGTCATACGCCATCTTAATTTCGACGCCGGGAGGAAGTCCGGGAGTAATCTCGTGAATCTTCTTCTTCACTCTATCAATCACATCTTTGGCATTCTCGCCGTAGCGCATCACCACGATGCCGCCGACCACCTGTCCTTTGCCGTCCTTCTCCAACGAGCCGCGTCGAATATCGCCGCCCAACTGCACCGTGCCGATGTTGTGAACGTACACCGGCGTTCCGGCAGAACCTCTTCCGACAATGATATTCTCGACATCTTTCACCGACTGAATATATCCCTGTCCACGAACAAAATACTCGGCATCCGAGACTTCAAGAATTTTCCCGCCGACATCGTTGTTGGAACGCATCACGGCGGTTCGAATATCATCGAGCCCGATGCCGTACGCCTTCATCTTGTTCGGGTCAACATCAACTTGATACTGCTTCACGTAGCCGCCGATGGAAGCGACTTCGGCAACGCCCTGCACACCTTGCAGGTTCAGTTTCACATACCAATCCTGAATTGCGCGCAGCGTGCCGAGATCGTACTTGCCCTCGACAGTGTACCAATAGACGTGGCCGACACCCGTTCCATCGGGACCGAGTTGGGTCTTTGCTCCCTGCGGCAACGACGATTGAATCGTCGCGAGCTTTTCAAGCACACGGCTCCTCGCCCAGTACAAATCTGTTGACTCGTTGAAGATGATGTAGACGAACGACATGCCGAACATTGATTGCGCACGGATGGCGTGAACCTCGGGCACTCCCTGCAACGCAGTCACGAGCGGGAACGTGATTTGATCTTCGATCAATTGAGGCGAGCGCCCCATCCATTCGGTGAAGACAATGACTTGGTTCTCCGACAAGTCCGGAATCGCATCAAGCGGCGTGTTGCGCACCGCCCAAATGCCCGTGCCGATCACCAACAAGTACGCAACGATGATGATGAAGCGGTTGCGGGCGGAGAAGTCTATGATTCTTTCTATCATGGCTTACCTCGCCTCAACCAGAATCTTCCCGTGCAGCATCTTCATCCCGCACGTGAAGGGAATCTCGCCTGCTTCCTTCGGCGTGAACTCGATTACAGTCGTCGCAAATGGACGAAGCGTACGATGAATGCCATACGTCTCAATCACAAATTCATCGCTGCACGCGGAACGCTCATCCCGTTGCAGCAGAAGCTTAACGGGAACTCCCGCTTTCACCTTCACGACATCCGGCGTGTAGCCATCCTTCACGCGAATCTTGATTTCTTGAATGTTGGAAGGATGAGACGAATGATCCTTGTCTGCCGGCTTCGGTTCATGACCTGCATGAGGATTGGCGGAAGCGGGCTGCTGCAATGCGCTTTCGGAATCCAGCAGATAGCCGCCTGATTCGACGACATGATCGCCTTCTTCAAGGCCGTTGAGAATCGCCGTTAAACCATTCCGCGATGCGCCTACGACAACATCCCTCGGTTCAAAGCTGTTTTCCATCACCTCAACCCACACAACATTCCGCTTGCCGGTTGAGATGACGGCAGTTGATGGAACAACAATGGCCTCGGCCTTCGGGACGTTGATTGTTGCGGTCGCATACATATTGGGCTTCAGCTTGAATTGAGGATTCGGAAACTCCGTGCGGACACGGATGGTTCTCGTTTCAGGGTTCACCACCGGGTCAATGAAAATGACTTTGCCGTTGAACTTCTCGGTCGGATATGCTTCAGTTGTGATCTGCACTGATTGGCCCGCGGCAACAAACCGGATATCCCTCTCATACACATCAAGATAAATCCACACAGTCGAGAGATCGGCAATGTCGAACATATCCTCGCCCGTCGCAGCATAATGCTGCGGGTCAACGCTCTTCTTCACAACTGTTCCGCTCACTTGAGAGTACACGGTCACAATATGATTGACTTTGCGAGTCTCCTTCAGCCGGGAGACTTGACGCGGCGAGAATCCCCACTGAAGAAGTTTCTGCTCCGCTTGTTCCAGAAGTTGTTCAGCAGACGATGCAAACGATTGCATGCCTTTCGATGCTTGCTCGTACGAATTGAGCGCGAGAAGATATTCTTGTTGCGCGGAAATTGCTTCGGGACTGTACACATCGGCAACAGGATCGCCCTTGCGGACTTGCTGGCCTGTGTATGAGATGTAGAGTTTCTCCAACCGGCCCGGGAAACGCATGCTGATGTGCTTGTAGTTCGGCTCCGCGTAACTGATGATGCCGACTGCCTGGATATCTCTGCTTACCGCTTGCCGCTTCGCCATCACGACCGAGACGTTTGCCATAACACGTTGTGTTGGCGAGAGGCTCACTGCCTGGAGGTTCGCTGTTTCATCAGCAGACAAATCCTGCTGGGCCGTCTTCTTCACGAGTGCCATGTTGCACACGGGACACGCGCCCGGCCTGTCCGAGCGAACGGAGGGATGCATCGGGCAGGTGTAGTATTCTTCGGCTTTCTGAGGCTGGTGTGCATGCGTGTCGGATGAGCTTTTCCCCGGTTCGGGGTTCGAACAAGCCAGAATAGTAAACGCAAGCACAAGCGCTGCCAGTGCCGACCTCACCCCCGCCTGCGGGCCGAACCGCCCTACGGCGGGCAGGCCCGTCCCTACGAAATATTTGTGTAGTAGGGACACGACTCCGTCGTGTCCTTGCCAGGCTTTCTTGAAATTCATCATCATCATGGTTTCACCTTTCAATCTCGTTTCTCAAAAATTCCGGCGTAGCCAACCTCACGCTTCAACTCGGCGACGGCTTGTTCACGCTGCATCCGCAACATCAACTTTTCCATCGTCACGTCAACCAGCATGCGGTAGGAATCGATCAACATCAGGAAATCCGTTTTGCCCGTTTGATACGCCATCATGCTGGCCTGCAACGCCTGTTCCGTTTGCGGCACAATGACCGCTGTGTAGTTTTCTAACTGTCTCGCAAACGATTCAGCCCTGAAGTACAAGTCGCTGATGTTTGCGCGAATCATATTGCGAGAATTGTTCAAGTTCTCCCGCGCCTTGACTATGCCGATGCTCGCTTCTTCCACCTTTGCGCTTGTTCTGCCAAGACTCCACGGCGCAAACGGAAGCGTGATGCCGGCGGAAACAGACCACGCACGATAGCCCGGATTGTCCGGCATTCTCAGATACTCGATGCCGAGTCTGAAGTCAGGCAAATACTCTTTCTTCGCCAACGATTTCATCTTCTCCCCTTCTTCAACGGAAAGAGAATCGTGCAGCAACATGCCGCGATAGCGGTACGCCGTCTGATGCAGCGTATCAAGTGTCGGCAAAGAACGTATGTCCGGCGGTACCGCCGCGACGCCGAGGGTATCCAACGGTGACCGGCCAAGCAACGACATGAGCATGGCTTTCGCACTGAGTTCTTGTTGTCGCAACGTCATGAGTTGGTTTTCGAGTTTTGCCATTTCCACGAAGGCCTTCAGCACATCTTGTTGAGGTGACTGGCCAACACCGTACCGCGTTTGCGCTATCTTCGTGAACTGTTCAAGCAGCCGAGCATTTTCGCGGTTCAGCGCAATGGATTGCTGCACGAACCATAATTCGAAGTACATTGAACGGAGTTTTGCCAGAACCTCGTTTGCCCTCTCCATGTGTTCATGATGCGCGTGTTCTGCGCGAATCTCCGCAATCTCGGTTTCGGTGGAAAGTTTTCCCGGAAACGGGAGCGTCTGCAGCAGCCCGAACTTCTCCATCATTGCCGCATTCCAACGGAAGCGCGGCATTTCCTCGCGCATGTATGTGAATTCGGGATCGGGAAGCGTGCCTTCACTTTCCGTCCGCAGTTCCATCATGTCACGGTTGTACTCGAAGGCTTTGAGTTCAGGATTGTTCCGCAATGCTTCACGGACAAGCTCACTAAGATTGAGTGTATCATTCCCTTGAGCAAGAAGTTGCAGTGGAAGAAGAAACGTCAATATGCATTTCATAGAATTTCCTCGGTGAATTGAACGAACAACTTGTGATGGTTGTCCGAAACTAATCTGAGTCTACGCAAGCCCTAATTGGTTGGCCACGGAGCCGCGGAGACACAGAGAATTTCTTTTGGGAAGAATCGCCTTGACGATCTCGTCGTGGCAATGATTTTCAAAAGGACAACTCTGTGGCTCTGTGCCTCTGTGGCACGGGCGAGGAAATTCTAAATCAGAAGAGATGAAACGAGAATGGGAATATCGGCGCTGCGAGGCGGCGAAGCGTTCGGTGTGATTGCTGATTGGGGATTACTGATTACTGTTGCAGGAACGAAATCCGACTCTACTGCAAGAAGAAGCTTTGCAAACTCAAGCAGGTGCTTGTTGGCTTGCAGAAACTCCATCTTGTTCCTATCTGCCGCAAAAACGGTGAGGCAACAGGAAGTATCAAGGGCACGCGTAACCTGAACACCCGATGACGGGCCTTCGTTGCACATGATGCACGAACGGGAGTTCTCAAACTTCATCATCGGACAAGAAGCGACAACAATCGGCAAGCCGACGCTGAACAGCGCAAAAACTGCGGCGAGCGTCAGTCCGGTGATTCTATATTTGAGAGAGGAATGCATTTGATGATGATAACGGAGAACCTGTTGTACAACGTTCTTGCGATTTTTGTGCCAGATGAATCTATTTGAAATCCGGCCTATTTTCAACACTCTGCTTCCCAAGATTGCGAAAAAATCTGTCAATCTTCCAACCCTTGGGAAGGGTGGCTCCAATATACGGATCAACTGTTCGCTGAGATGTACAGAATCTTCAGATGTTTTTGCAGCATTTTTCAGTCAACGGTTTGAGGTTCATTGCAAATCCCTCTTGATTTTGGTAGCTTCTTGTAGAGAAGTTCCGGCTGAACGCCCCCCTATTCCCGCACGAACGAAGAAAGGGCTAACAATGAAAACAAAGTTCGTTCTTCTCGCATTCCTCATGCTTTTCCCCTGTGGCGCGACTTATGCTCAAACGCAGTTCTGGGAACCAACCACCGGACCTCGTGGAGGGAAGGTTTACTCGCTCGCTCCCGGCATACAAGGTAGTCTGTTTTGCGGCACCCTCGATGGCGTATTCCTCTCTACAAACTCTGGCCAGACATGGACTAGAAGAAGCAGCGGACTGAGCAATCGCTATATTCGCGCTTTGTGTGCTAGTCCCAACGATTTCGTGTTTGCCGGTACAGATTACTATGGCGGTGGTGGCATCTTCCGTTCAACTGACAACGGTCTGAATTGGAACCAAGCAAACAATGGTTTGTCAACCTATCCAATCATTAATTGTCTAGTCGCTGATGCTGAGGGCAAGATATTCGCAGGCACACAGGGTGATGGCGTGTTCAAGACGACAACGAATGGCGACTCATGGTTTGCCATCAATTCAAACTTGTCAAACATGTATGTGTATTCGATTGCGTTGTCCGGATCGAACGATATCTACATCGGGACATATGCAGGAGTATTCTCTTCTACAAATCGGGGAGAAAGCTGGTCGCAGACATCACTCACAACGAACTACGTTGTCGCTCTAGTGACCAACACCGACGGACACGTGTTCGCGGGGATCCACAATGGAGGATTGTTCAGATCCACGGACCGTGGTATGACCTGGACACAACTCTCCAACGGATTGACAACCGTCCAAATGCGTGCACTTACAATTGACTCTGCCAACACTCTGTTTTTGGGCACAACGGCGGGAGTATTTCGATCAAGCGACAATGGAGAGAATTGGGCGGCAATCAATGCAGGTTTGGAAGACACGGTTGTCACTTGTATTACCAGTGTACGAGGCAGTCACCTCATTGCTGGGACCGGGACAACAGTATTTCGTATGGCACACGCCGTCACCTCTTGGGAAAGAAGTGATGACGGTCTTGTTGCAACACGCATCCCAGCCCTTTCTGCCTCGGCCGACGGATTTCTCTACGCCGGATCATGGGGAGGCGTTTTTCGTTCGGCAAATAGGGGACAAAGTTGGACAAGGTCCAGCGACGGTGTGCCTTCCGGGACAGTCCTTTCAACGGCAGTGGACTCTCGCGGATATGTTTATGCATCAACATCAGTCGGGGTCTACCGCTCCACAGATACCGGTGTGCACTGGCAACAAATTCGCGACGGTGCCAGCTGCCTTGCTGTCAATCGCGACAACCACATTTTTGCAGGTACCATGATTGGTGCCTATAGATCCACAGATGGCGGAGCCACTTGGTCTCATCTTACAACCGGAACCATTCACTCGGACTTTCATGCGATATGCATATCAGCCGAGGGAACAATCTATGCGAGCGTGGGTGACATCATCGGGCACAACCTTTCGGCACTCTTTATTTCAACGGACAATGGTGAAAGTTGGACTATCACGTCGTTACAATTTCTGTCCATCTTTTCCATCGCAGTGAATGGCCAAGGAACAATCTTTGCAGGAACCAGCTCTATCTACCGATCAACAGACAGAGGCCTGACGTGGACACAGACTAGCCTTGGGACGTCGGCTTCGTGGATTTCTGCCCTCCAAGTTAATGCTCTTGGTCATATTTTTGCCGTGACGGATGGAGCTGGCGTTTTTCGTTCAACGAATAACGGCGAGTCGTGGAGCGAAGTTAGTCAAGGACTCGATAACATGCGGCTCCAATCTCTCGCGATTGATTCGAGCGGATTCCTTTATGTCGGAAGCGGCGGGTATGGCGTATTTCGCAGCAGAGAATCGACCACGGCGATAGACTTGCCTGAGACAGAACTACCGAGAGAAGTCGTTCTCCACCACAACTACCCAAACCCCTTCAACCCGACAACAGCAATTCGTTTTGAGTTGCCAACCTCGAGTTTCGTTTCGCTGAAGGTGTTCGATGTGTTGGGGCGGGAAGTTGCCACTCTGGTGTCAGGCAGACTTGAGGCGGGTAGGCATTCAAGCAGTTGGAATGCAGGGGCCTTTTCGAGCGGGATGTATTTCTACAGGATTGTTGCCGACGGATATGTCGCAACGAAACGGATGCTTTTGCTCAAATAGAATTTGAATAGATTGATCAAGGCGAACTATGCACAGCTACATCAGGTTCTTCGTCGTTGCCGCAGCATTTGCGGGCTTGCTTACAGCAACAGCCCAGCCTGCGGTGTATCCTCTCCACAAAGGAGATCGGTGGCAGTACACTCTTGTCCCAATGACAGCACGTATTGACAAAGATTCGTTGATGCCAAACGGACAACGGTACGCGCTCATTAAATATGAGTTCAGCAGAGCCGATCGGTGGGAGCGAACAAGCGGAAACCGGGTCTATTGGTACAACCCGCAGACAAATGAAGAACATGTGTGGTACGATTTCTCGCTCGCTCCCGGCGACACGGTAACCATCATTCCGAGGACGAATGATTCCACAATTATCTACTTCGTCAGCACGGGTACATACGATCTTTTTGGCGCTGCGCGCAGGTGGTGGTCATTCTGGGTTGACCATGTTACCTCCATAATCGACGAAGAAGAGTGGATTACTATCACTGACAGCATTGGTATGACTCACATCTCAGCAATGTGGTATACCAGCTCGATAATGGGGGCCATCATCAATGGAATGCAATACGGAACAATCGTTCATGCCGGTGAGCATTCCGTCATTCCACGCGGGTTTCACCTCCACCAAAATTTCCCCAACCCGTTCAACCCAGGAACAGAGATCAGATATCAGATGCCAGAGGTCAGACATGTAACGCTGAAGGTGTTTGATGTGTTGGGTCGGGAAGTGGCGACGCTGGTGAATGAAGTGAAACCGCCGGGCGAGTACTCAGTCCAGTTCGATGGCAGCAACCTTTCCAGCGGCGTGTACTTCTACAGGCTTCAAACGGAATCGTTTGAGGAAACGAAGAAACTGTTGCTGGCGAGATGAGCTGCCAACCATTGCGTTTTCACTGATCAAATAGGAAACCTCCATGAAGAACTCTCTCAAATACACATGCCTCCCATTCATCACATCTCTCTTAGCGGCGTTGATGTGCGTGACCAAGACCTACGCGCAATCAGGTTGGTACTGGCAAAATCCGTTACCCCAAGGCAACCCGCTTAATGACGTATTCTTCACTGATGCCAACACCGGAACGGCCGTGGGAAGCACAGGAACAATTCTTCGCACGACCAACGGTGGCGCAAACTGGATAGCGCAATCAAGTGGAACGACGAGCGTACTCCATGGGGTCTCCTTCACCGATGCAAACACCGGAACAGTCGTGGGCGACGTCGGAACAATCCTTCGCACGACCAACGGTGGCACAAATTGGGTAGCTCAGGTAAGCGGAACAACGAACCAACTCCTTGGCGTTTCCTTCACCGATGCAAACATCGGAACGGCCGTCGGATACCCCGGAACAATACTTCGCACGACCAACGGCGGGGAAACCTGGGTAGCCCAGGCAAGCGGGACATTAGACTATGTATGGGGCATATATTTCACCGATGCCGATATTGGAACCGCAGTGGGAGGCGGTGGGAAAATCCTTCGCACGACCAACGGAGGCACAAGTTGGGTACCCCAGTCAAGCGGTACCACGAACACTCTTTATGGCATCTCCTTTATCGATGCTAACACAGGAACAGCGGTAGGGGAATTTGGCAAAGTTCTTCGTACGACCAACGGCGGCGAAAGTTGGATACCGCAGTCCAGTGGAACGGGAGAGCGGCTTTGGGCGGTTACCCTCACTGATACCCATACGGGAACGGCTGTGGGGAACCGAGGCACAATTCTTCGGACATCCAACGGCGGTGAAAGCTGGATACCGCAGTCAAGCGGAACGCTTGACCAGCTTTATGGGGTCTCTTTCACCGATGCTAACTATGGAACGGCGGTAGGATTTGCTGGAGTCGTTCTTCACACGGCAAACGGTGGTGAAAATTGGGTAGCCTGGGTAAGCGGAACGACGAACACGCTCTGGGGGGTCTCCTTCACGAATACCAACACGGGCACGGCAGTGGGCAACGCTGGAAAAATTCTAAGGACAACCGACGGCGGTGCGAACTGGATAGCGCAATCAAGTGGAACAACGAACGCACTCCGTGCGGTTTCCTTCACAGATATCGACATCGGTACGGCCGTGGGCGACGTTGGGACAATCATTCGTACAACCAACGGCGGTGAAAGCTGGGTGGCTCAGACAAGCGGAACGGCGCCAGGACTTCTTGGCCTTACCTTCACCGATGCCAACACCGGAACGGCAGTGGGATCAGCTGGAAGAATTCTCCGGACAACAAACGGGGGCGCAAACTGGATAACACAATCAAGTGGAACGACGAGCGCACTCAATAGAATCTTCTTCACCGATGCTAACACCGGAACGGCGGTGGGCGCCGTTGGAACAATTCTCCGTACGACCAACGCCGGCGCAAACTGGATTGCACAATCGAGTGGAACAACGAACGCCCTCTACGGGGTCTACTTTTCCGATGCCAACAACGGAACGGCCGTAGGCGACGCTGGAACGATTCTTCGCACGACCAACGGCGGCGCAAACTGGGAAGCTCAGGCGAGCGGAGCGACGCAGGGACTCCATGACCTCGCCTTCATCGATGCCAACACAGGAACGGCCGTGGGAGTGGGTGGAGGTATACTACGCACGACCGACGGCGGGGAAAGTTGGATATCGCAGTGGAGTGGCACGTCGAATTCACTCTATAGCATACAATTCACAGACGCCAACACTGGAACGGCCGTGGGAGCAGGTGGAACAATTCTTCGCACAACAACAGGCGGCGTGGTTTGGGTGAAGGACGACCGTCAATCAGTAGTGCCCCGGGGCTTTATGCTGGAGCAGAACTATCCGAACCCCTTCAATCCGAGTACAGAGATCAGATATCAGATGCCAGAGGTCGGACATGTCACACTCAAGGTGTTTGATGTGTTAGGTCGGGAAGTGGCAACGTTGGTGAATGAAGTGAAGCCGCCGGGCGAGTACACAGTACAGTTCGATGGCAGCAACCTTTCCAGTGGCGTGTACTTCTACAGACTTCAGACTCCGAGGTTTGTGGCCACAATGCGGATGGCGGTTGTGAAATGAGTTTGAACGTGAAAACAAAAAGGGCGTTCACTTTCGTCTTGTGCTTTCATTCTGTGCAGCTTGCTGCTTCCGCTCAAGACAAACCTGCCACACAATCGAAGGACACTACAAGATCTGAAGTCAGCATCCTCGATCCGGGAATTTCGTTCGGGAAGCCGACCTTCGTGCTTCCCCCACTCCTCACATTAACGCCGGGAGATTTCTCGGAGGAGCTTCACATTACTGCACCATCCACACCGCCACCGTTTTTGAGTTCATCTGTTGTTGAAAAGATCGACCTACTTTCGCCCCTGAAGTTGCAGCGAGCCAGAGAAGACGATCTCTCGACGCTTCGCACAATATTGGGGACAGTGCAGCTCGGAGGTGTCGCCTATCTGGCATATCGTCACTTGAAGAAATACGGCTTCAAGTAGTTTTCAGGAATGAACCAATGGGACTTTTCGGCAAGAAGAAAGTATTCGACAGTACGGAAGAAATCAAAGGATGGCATGTTTACCGAATCCGGGGCAAGTCCATTGCATGCCCGCATTGCGGAAATGTTCAGTTTGAGCAACGGACCATCCTGCTAAACACGCCGGGGATGACGTTCTTCGGGCTGGAGTGGGCAAACAAGTCCGCTGCGGCGCTCATCTGCTCGAGTTGCTCTCAGATTCAGTGGTTTCTGGAATCACCCGAAGTAGTTGCGGCATAGACAAGATTTCCGTATTTGAAGAGAAGCTCGACACAAGTGAACAGAACAAATACGACCACTGAGGGTCGGACTGACCAAGGAGAGGTGTTTATGACACACCTATTGACAATAATGTCGCTGACTTCTATACTGACGACTGCCCTTACTTTGTGTTGGAATCAAGTCGCCTTTTCTCAGCAGCCTCAAGTGGTTGCCGTGTCCCCCGGCCAAAACCAAATTGCATCAACAGTGCAGCCCCAAATCGCAGCTACAATTTCTGCTTCGATCGATCCGGCTACAATCACTTCTATTTCGTTTTCAGTCTTCGGAGAGAGGTCTGGCAACAAGAACGGAACGCTCGTGTATGATTCAACTGAAAGAAGGGTATCATTCACATCATCTACTCCCTTTATTGCAGGTGAGCGAGTAATAGCCTCTCTCTCACGATCCATCACAAGCCAAACTGGAGATTCACTTCCCGGATTCATTTGGACATTCCGCATTCCCTCAGCGAGACGAAACGAGTTGCGCTTCGAGAATGCTGTTGTCTATGGCGGCGGTGGTTGGAGCATTGAGTGTGTCGACATGAACAACGATGGTTACGCGGACATTGTTTCAAGCGCAGGTGTAATCAGACTGAACAACGGTTTCGGCACATTCAATGCGTTCTGGACTTTGCCAGGCGCAGATCCGTTCTCGAAAATAGCGGTGGATGACTTCAACCGTGACGGGATTATGGATGTTTGCTATAACGCAAACGGATTAAGAATCGCTCTGAGCAATGGGGATGGCAGCTTCAACATTCAGGGCCGGCCATGGTGGTTCGACCAATACATTACTGGCGATTTCAATTCGGACGGTTTTCCGGATATTGCGGGCCTCACAGCATCAAGCGACGCGTGGGGTATCTCGTTCAACGATGGGTCTGGGATTTTCAATGATACTATTGTTGTTGATTCGGCCCCCGCAACTTTCGAATGGCTACAAACTATACAAACGTTCGATGTTGACAACAACGGTCACCTTGACATTGTATGCGCGGCATGGGCTTCTATCAACCCAGGCGGACAGGATGGAATAGTAGTCTGGAAAGGAAACGGTGACGGGACTTTTCGCGGTCCCCAAGTGTATGCATCCAATGCTCTCTTTCTGTTTCCGGAGCAGTTATACTCATCAGACTTTTCTAACGACGGCCTTGCAGACATTGCCGTGCGTGGCTATGTGGGCAGTCTTGCTTTGAATCTGTGCGGGGTCTTTGGTACGGACACACTATCGACACGGCAGTTTTGGCCTGCGGAGGCTCCCGGTGCGATGACTGGAGGTGACTTCAATGGCGATGGCTGGATCGACCTGATGGTAAGTGGATGGAAACTGGTTCCTTTTGACACGACACGTTTCACAGGCTACGCCATCATACCTAACTGCAAAAATATCTTTAGAGACTGTCTTTCTTGGCCGGGCTGGATGGCTGACACACTTGGCTACGATTTCCTTGTCAGATCGGCTCAAGCGGTTGACGTGGACAATGACGGAGACTTGGATATCGTGCATTCGTACAATGCAGTGTACGTTAGTATCAATGCCAGTCCGCCGGTATTTGTCGAGATAGCTCCTGGCCTACCTGAACAATTTTGGGTCGACCAAAACTTCCCAAATCCGTTCAACAGTGAAACAGTTATCAAATATGGGGTTCCTGCTAACCAAAGAGTACGAGTAGAGGTATATGACATTTTTGGAAAGCTGGTCAAACAACTTCATGATGCAGTTGTTGCTCCCGGAGAATATACAGTCCGTTGGGACGGAACAAACGAGTCTCAATATCGAATCGCATCCGGTGTATACTTTGTTCGATTTTTGACTTCCGGGTCAAACAGGATTCTCAAGGTCGTCCATCTCAAATGAATGACTTTCAATGCATGTCCGCGTAGATAATCCCCGTATCCCAATAGTAATTTCCTCAACGTGCATACAAAAGCCGTAATGAATCCTTATAGAATTCTTCTGAGTCTCAGTCTCCTCACTGCAGCAACTCTTGCGTTCACCGCACCGCATAGGGCCGCAAATGATTCCCCGCAACTCACCATCATGACCTTCAACATTCGCTACGGCACAGCCAACGACGGCGAAGATCATTGGGAGAAGCGGAAAGAAATGGTATTCGACCTGTTGCGCCGCCATTCACCCGATATCGTCGGGGTGCAGGAGGCATTGCGATTTCAGTTGGATGAAATCCGTGCCGCGCTTCCGGAGTACGCTGTAGTTGGAGTTGGCAGGGATGATGGCAAAACTGCGGGCGAATACTCCGCCATTCTTTTCAGAACAGACCGACTCGCTTCGCTCGAGGAAGAGACATTCTGGTTCTCCGATACGCCCGAAATTCCCGGCTCGATGACGTGGGGAAATTTATTTCCAAGACTTTGTACATGGACGAAACTCGTCGAAAAAAATACGGGCAGTACATTCTACATCTACAACCTCCATCTCGATCACGTTTCCCAGCCATCACGTGAAAGAAGCGTTGTTGCACTTGCCGGAAAAATCCGCTCACGCAAGAATCCCGACCCTGTGATTGTCACTGGCGATTTCAATGCCGGTGAGCAGAATGATGCAATCAGATTTTTGAAGGGAGATGGCTCGACTTCCCTCTCCGTCCCGGAGAATGAACGAATTCGACTTCTCGATACTTATCGTATGATACATCCCGACGAAACAATCGTCGGTACGTTTCATGCGTTCAAGGGGAACATCGACGGAGACAAGATTGACTTCGTGTTCGTCGAGCCCGAAACACATGTTCTTGATGCGGCGATACTACATGACAACATCAACGGACGCTATCCCTCCGATCATTTTCCCGTGATGGCAAAAATCCTGCTGATGCCGCGAGCCGAGTAGCCGGCTTGCTGTTGCGGCACGGTCCCGACTTCAGTATTTTGTTTGAGATAATTTCACATCAATCCCTTTTCCCCGGAGAGAGATCATGCGTCTTGTGTTTTCGTTCTTGCTCGTTCCCGTTCTGTTCGTATCGCTTTCAGCCCAGAAATCTTCCCTCAATCCCAAACAACTCGATGCACACATCGCAAGAGTGATGAAGGAATTTGAAGTCCCCGGACTTGCCGTTGCAATCGTGAAAGATGGAAAAGTCTTCACAGCAAAAGGCTACGGCGTGAAGAAGATGGGAGGAAGCGACCCGGTGAATGCGCAAACGTTGTTCGGCATTGCCTCAAACAGCAAGGCATTCACGGCGACGGCGCTCGGTCTTCTTGTTGAAGAAGGGAAAGTGGAGTGGGATGCTCCGGTAATCAACTATCTGCCGTCATTTCAACTTATCGACCCCTACATCACACGTGAGTTGACGGTACGTGATCTTCTCGTTCACCGCAGCGGATTAGGATTGGGCGCCGGCGACTTGCTGTGGTGGCCCGCTTCGACGCACAGCAGACAGGAAATTGCAAAACGGCTTCGTCACGTTCCGCTCGCAACAAGCTTCCGTAGCGCGTATGCGTATGACAACGTTCTGTACAACGTTGCAGGCGATGTTATTGAGTCGGTGTCGGGATTGACGTGGGAAGAGTTCGTACAGTCCCGAATTCTTGACAAACTAGGAATGACAACAACCAAGCCCCGTTGCTCAGCTGTCGTTGGTCCGGGCAACATCTCATCAACTCACGCAATTGTTGACAAACGCCTGCAGATTGTGAAACCGTTCATCGCCGACAACGCCAATCCGGCGGCAGGAATTACTTCCAACGCGACCGACATGGCCAAGTGGCTGATCGTGCAGTTGGATTCGGGACGGGTTGCGGGCGGAGTTCCGCTCTTCTCCCCAAAAACAGCCAGGGAACTCTGGAGCATTGTCACCCCGATTTCCGTATCGAATGTCGCCCCTGAGCTTGCGGCAATTCAACACAAATTCAGCGGATACGGACTTGGATTTATGATGCGGGACTTCCGCGGGCAGAAGCTCGTTACGCACAGCGGGGCGTTGCCCGGCTATTATTCGACAGTTGCCATGATTCCGGGAATCAGACTCGGCATCGCCGTGTTGACGAATCAGGAATCTTCACGGGCAATGAATGCCATCGCCATGTACGTTCTCGACCGCTTTCTTGGCGCGCCAGGGCTGGACTACGTGGCGGCTTACAAGCGTATCCAAGCCCGCGCGGATTCAACAACTGCCGCAAAACTGGAATCGGCTTCGGCGGCACGCAATGCGGTTTCCGCTCCGTCTCTCTCGCTGGAACAGTATGCCGGCACGTATCGGGACGGTTGGTACGGTGATATCATTCTCACGTTGGAAGATGGAAAACTTGCCATCAGCTTTGCGCACACGCCTGAGCTTTCCGGCATTCTTGAACATTGGCAGTACGATACGTTCGTCGCACGATGGCACGACAGAGAGCTGCGTGCTGATGCATATCTTACTTTCTCGCTCAATCCCGACGGCTCAATCGAACAGGCAAAGATGAAAGCATTTTCACCGGACACTGATTTCAGTTTCGACTTCCACCATCTTCTTCTGAAGAAAGTGGAGCCGCCGCCTCGTTGAAACTTGCGCCGCTCTTATTCGTTATACTGCTCAAACCGCTACATTCCTTCGTGTATTGGTCAAAGACTCAAGGGAAATCCTGCACAAGAAAGTAGTTGTGTGTGAGATTCTTATTCAATACGTTGTGCACGTTCTTTTCTACGGCCGGGATGTGACACGACATTCTGATGTCGAATTGAAGAGTCATCAACCGACTATATGATGCGGTTTCGTTCGTTACTTTCATAACCAATTCGTTCTTTCACAATCATGCCCAACAAGTTGCACAAGTTCGTTACAATAACGGCTTTTTGGTGCGTCGCGGTTGCGGCCAACGCACAAACAGCAAATCCCGACAGCGCATTGCAGATTATTCTGAGTCAGACGGAGGGAAAACACCTGCATTTGCGTGAAGCCGTGGAATACGCGCTTACCAATGCCACATCGGTGAAAACGGCAGAAGCCGCTTACATGTCGGCACGCGGCGCTGCACGCAGACAAGCGGGTGCTTTCGACCCGGAACTCTTCTTTACTCTCAACCACATGGACAGAGAAGAGCCGACTGCTTCCTTCTTCGCAGGAGCGGCAGTTCTCGCAACCACTCAAACCACCGGCAACGCAGGAATCCGGTACGAGACGCCGATCGGAACGAGATTGGAGGTGTCGATGAATGCCGTCCGGCTCAATA